>QNBI01000022.1 GCA_003641675.1 Spirochaetota bacterium
TAACGGAGCTGAATTTGTCTGGAAATCACCGCAGTTTGAAATAAGTGAAATATTTACACCTGTCTCTTCCAATGAAGCGCCGTTAGCAAACGGAGTTAAAATTGAAATTGATATAAAGAATCTTTCTGAACAGAGCTTTTCTGTGGGGCTGCGGTTTTTACTCGATACGTATCTTGGAGAAGACAGTTACATACATTTTAAAACAGACAGGGTGAATCAGATTTTCAAAGAGCAAACCATAACGAGAGCAAATATGGTTAAGTATTGGATATCTCCGAAACAGGGGAATGCAGATCAATTCGGACTGGAATGTATTACAACAGGAAAGGGAATTACTGTTCCGGATTCAATAGTTTTTGCAAATTGGAAAAGGTTAAATGATTCTTCATGGTCTTATAAGACGAGTGTTAGCCGTAATTTTAGTCTGCTGCCGTATTCAATAAACGATTCTGCTGTTGCACAGTATTACAATCCTGAAAACCTTAGCAAAAATATGACAAGAAAAATTGTTATAGTTCTCGGAAAATACGATGCAAAGGGTTATGATATAAGCAGTAATCAAAACAAAACTAATTTAAACAGCCTTCTAAAAAAGGCTGTTAGCGGAGAAGGGATTTCCGACAAGTATTTATCCGCACAGGCGGATCTTTCCACTGTTAACAAGCTGCTGGTTCAGATAGATGATGCTCTTAAATCATACGAAACAATTTCCAACGATAAAGTAGAATTTATAGAAGAAATATTAAACGGCTTAAAAGAGAAATCCAAAAAGTATTCTCAATAATTTGGTAAAGGATTATTAGAATGTCTTCTATGAGTTTGAAAAGAGTATATAAGCTCTTTCGAGCTCGGAAATTTACAGAGGTTATACATATTCTTGAACCTCAAATATTCCGATACAGGGAAAGCTATACATTTTACTACCTGTTGGGATTTTCCTGTCTTTACTCCGGTGACTTTGGCGGTGCATATTCTTATCTGGAAAGGGCAGACCAGATTAAACACGGTAATTCCCAAATACAGCTCGGTCTTGCAGCTGTTCATCTTAAAAAAGGAGATCTGGAGGGTGCGTTGAAAATATGGCTAAGAGTGCTCGACAGTAATCCAAAAAACAGAATTGCAAAAAAGGGCATAGAATTTTCTAGAAAAATTATTAGTAAACAGGAAAAAGAAGAAATATTTGAAATCTCCAATATTAAGCGATTTTATCCTAAATTACCAAGAAGAAACGGATGGATAATTATAGTTGGTCTTCTAGTAATAGCTGTTGCCGGTTCATATTCCTTGTATCAACTTTATTTAAAAGAATACTATAAACACAGCAGGTCCGGCAGAAACGATATTGAAACTATAGAGTTAAATAATGATAATCTTCTTGCTAAAAATAAAAATACTGTAAAAGACATTTATGAATTGACAGAAAAGGAAATTAAACAGCATTTTGAGAATGCAAAGAGATACCTGCTAAAGTACAGGGATAATATGGCCAATTTGGAAATTAATAGGATATTACTCTCGAACGCCTCCGTGTATGTAAAAGAAAGGGCCCTGCTTTTAAAAACATTTATAAAAAAACCAGATTTCTCAACTGTAAGAGATTCTTTTAAGTACAGTGATGTTAAAAATAATCCGCCTTTATATAACGGATGTTTTGTTGTATGGAAAGGGAAAATAGCCAATATAAAAATAAATAAAAACAGCATAAATTTTGATCTCTTGGTAGGATACGAAAAAGAAAAAGAATTAAAGGGAATTGTTCCTGTTAGTCTGGATTTTAGTGTAATTCTTAATAACGGAGACCCAATAGAGCTTCTTGGTAAAATTGTAAGTGATTACAAAAAAATATCGGTAAGAGGTATTTCGGTTCACAAGCTGGAGCCTTAAAGATTTGGAATTTAACAATTTAAGAAGGATATATATAAATGAGGGCGGTAGTACAGAGAGTTATAAACTGCAGTGTTGCAGCAGCTGGTAAAATTGTAGGGAATATAAATAAGGGGATACTTGTATATTTAGGCGTGGAAGAAAATGACAGTGAAAAAGATGTAAAATATATTACGGATAAAGTTATAAACCTAAGAATCTTCAATGATTATAATAATAAAATGAATTTGTCTTTAAAGGATATAGGAGGAGAGCTGCTTCTGGTTTCACAATTTACGCTTTTAGGGGATGTGCGTAGGGGGAGAAGGCCTTCTTACAGCAGGGCTGCAGACCCTGAATATGCGAAAAAGTACTATCATCTGACACTTCGTGCTTTTAAAGAAAGTGGACTTAAAGTGGAAGCGGGTAGGTTCAGAGAGGTTATGGAGATAAATTATACAAATATCGGCCCGGTAACAATTCTTCTGGATTCACGTAAATTATTTTAGTTCAATTTGGAAATATGACGTAAAACCTTTCTTGAAATTTTTGTTATTTTTTTATCAACTTAATGTATAGCGGCTTTCCATCATTAAAATAGATTTCTCTCTTCTATGTTTCAACAAAGGAAGAAATTTTAATAAGTCTGCTTTAACAAAAGAGTCATTAAAATTCCGAAGTTGGTCTATAATAATTAGAGGATAAAAAGAATTTTCTTTTATACGTGATAATTTATCGTCGGAATTGAAATTGGAAAGTGTTTAAACAAATACAGTAGCTGTTTCTAAATCATAATTGTTAATTCAGTAAATAATTATAGGGTTAAAATCCCTTGTACTGTTTCTAATAAAGTTTCTAATTACATAGGAGGAAGGTTCGCCAAAAGCTGTTTTGGATAATAATGCAAAAAGTATGGGAAGAAGAATTAATAACACTTTTTTAGCATATTTTATATTGCTAAAAAATGTTTTAAATGGAATAATCATTTTAGTTAATATTAATATCGGTTTAGTATTAGGGCATAGAAGCTATAAATAAAAAAAAATATTCTAAAAACAGAAGCAAACCGGTAAAAGGTGACTTATATTTATATATAAAAACTAAATATTTCCAAAAAAAATATAGAAGAAGGAATGTATAAATGGTTAAAAAAGAACAGAAAAAATTAAATCAAATTTCACCCGAGATAAGCGAAAAACTTAAGGCTTTGGAGGCAGCAAGGCTGCAGATAGAAAAGCAGTACGGTAAGGGCTCAATTATGCGTCTGGGAGAGGATGCAAGTGACAGAGAAGTGGAAACTATACCAACAGGGTCCATTCTTCTTGATGCTGCTTTGGGGGTCGGAGGGTATCCTCGGGGACGCGTAATAGAGATATTCGGTCCTGAATCATCGGGGAAAACAACTCTTGCACTGCATGCAATTGCAGAAGCTCAGAAGTTAAAAGGAATAGCTGCTTTTATAGACGCAGAGCATGCTTTGGATCCTCTATACGCTAAAAATCTTGGCGTTAATGTAGATGAACTATGGGTATCTCAACCGGATACAGGAGAACAGGCGCTTGAAATTGTAGAATCGCTTGTAAGATCCGGTGCGGTGGATATTATTGTTGTCGATTCTGTGGCTGCTTTGACACCAAGGGCGGAAATAGAGGGGGATATGGGGGATTCCCATATGGGATTGCAGGCCCGTTTAATGAGCCAGGCTTTAAGAAAACTTACAGGAATTATATCAAAGTCAAAAACCTGTTTAATATTTATTAATCAGATAAGAATGAAGATAGGAGTGATGTTTGGAAATCCTGAAACCACTACGGGGGGGAAAGCCCTAAAATTTTATTCTTCTGTAAGGCTCGAAGTAAGAAAAATAGAGACAATAGCGCAGGGTACAAACAATCCTGTTGGAAATAAGGTAAGAGTTAAAGTTGTAAAGAATAAAGTAGCCCCTCCTTTCAGGAAAGTGGAAATGGATATAATATTCGGAAAGGGAATCTCTGCAAGCGGAAGCCTGCTGGATGCCGCCCTGCAATATAAAATTGTTGAAAAAAGCGGCACCTGGTATGCCTACGGTGAAGAAAGAATGGGGCAGGGAAGAGAGAATGCGAGAAGTTATCTGGAAAATAATCCGGATATAGCTCTGGAAATAGAAAAAAAAGTACGTGAATTACTCTTTCCTAAGAAGATAAAGACGGAAGAGAAAATTGTTGAAAAAAATGAAAAGAAAGAACTATTTTAGACATTGAGGTTCCAGGTATATCTTTCCATAGGCTCAAACAAGGGCAACCGGTTAGGGTACATTGAATATGCATGCATACACCTTAAGAATGTTCTGAATGATTTTAATGTTTCAAGAATTTACGAGACAGCACCCAGGTACTATAAGCATCAGTCTAAATTCCTAAATCTTGCCGCTTCTGGATATTATAAGGATTCGCCATTTAGCCTCCTTAGAGAAATAAGTTTTATAGAAAGCGGAGCGGGAAGGAAAAGAAATCCATCTATACCGAAAGGGCCCCGGACTTTGGATATCGACATTATTTTGTTTGGTTCTGAAATAATTAAGACAGAACAACTTACAATACCGCATGAGGGGTTGAAAGAAAGAAGGTTTGTCCTTATTCCTCTTCTCGAGTTAAACCCGACATTGTACGACCCTGTTACAAGGAGGCCGTTGTGGGAATATTTATATAAACTGGATTTACAGGGTGTTTATCTGTATAATATTCCGGAGAATATTAATGAATATTGAAGAAACAGGTGCAGTAAAGGATAAATACCATTTTAAGATAAGCGGTTTTGAAGGGCCTCTTGATTTACTTTTGTTTCTAATAAAGAAAAACGAAATAAATATCTACGATATTCCAATAGCTCAAATTACAGAACAGTATCTTGAGTATCTTGAATATGCCGCCAAAATAGATCTCGATAATATAATAGAATTCTACAGCATGGCGGCTACTCTAATATATATAAAATCAAGAATGCTTCTTCCTGCGGAAAATATAGATTTAAACGATGTTATTGAAGATCCGAGAAAGGAGCTTGTTGAAAAACTAATCGAATATCAGAAGTATAAAAAGCTAAGTGAAATTATGCTGGAAAAGGAAGAGGAGTATGAATGGTCTCTTGAAAGAAAGAAAAATCAGCAGCTGCTTCCCTTTGCAGAAGAGAACATATGGGAGGATTTAACTGTATGGGACCTGTTTCAGGCATTCTCTTCTATAATCGGGAGTATATCAAAAGAAAAATTTATAGATTTATTCGAAGAAGTAACTATAAATGAAAAAATAACTCTGATAAATGAATATCTGGACAAACAAAGCGAAATAATGTTTACTGTTCTCATACAGAAAAACGGCTCTATTATGGAAATAGTCTGTGCATTTTTTGCGGTTCTTGAACTGGTTAAACAGAAGAGGATTAGTGTTCAGCAAAACCGACTGTTTGGTGACATAAGAATTATTGCCAGATAAGCTTAAACTCATTTATTTTAGACTTGTAATGGAATTAAACAATTTGGATTTAAACAGTAACTTGACCAATTTAGAATTAAAACGAGAAACGGCCTTATTGGAAATTGTCCTTTTTTTAGAAAATGAGCCACTTAATATAAAATCCTTATCCAGGATCACAGGTTTATCAAGGGATATTGTAAAGAAATGCCTGCTTTTTTTAAAGGACAGATATAATGATGATGCCTGTGGTATTGAGCTTGTGGAAATAGCTGAAGGCTTCATGCTTTATCCTAAAAAGGCCTATTGGAACTTTCTAAAACAGAAATACGGGAAGAAGAGCCTTGGAAAACTTTCCAGAGCTGCTCTTGAAACTTTATCCATAATTGCATATTCGCAGCCCGTGACGAGGAGTGAAATAGAGAGTATTCGAGGGGTATCGCCAGACGCAATGGTCAGGTTACTACTGGATAAAAAGCTAATAAAGGAAGTAGGGAAAAAAGATGCTCCAGGAAGACCTGTTCAGTATGGAACGACTCAGGAATTCTTAAAGATGTTTAGACTAAAAAGTATTGCAGATCTGCCAAAATTAAATGAGGATGATGAAAACAGATTCCGGGACGATTAAAACAGTTAAGCTTCAGAAATATCTGGCCCTTGCCGGTTTGGGTTCAAGAAGAAAGTGCGAAGAGATTATTAATGAAAGAGTTGTCAGCGTTAACGGAGAGACAGTATTAAGACCGGGAATTCGAGTGTCCTTCAACGATATTGTCAGGGTCGGTGATAAAATTGTAAGACCTCTGGGAAAAAAAATATACCTTGCCCTTAACAAACCCACCGGATATATTTGCTCTAATTCGGATTCTCTGGGCAGGCAGATTGCAAGAGACCTCCTGCCCGATGAGTATAAAAAATATCACCTGTATAATGTTGGAAGGCTGGATTATAATTCCAGCGGGCTTATATTCTATACAAACGATGGTGATTTTGCCAATATCATAATGCATCCATCATTTGGTGTTAAAAAAATGTACCGGGTTAAGACATCAAAGGATATAGACAGAAGAAAATTGAAAAGTTATAAGAGAGAAGGAACAGAAATTAAGAGCATAAAATATACCCTTGAAGATTACGAACTGCTATCACCGAGAGAGGTGATTCTAACACTAAATGAGGGGAAAAACAGAGAGATACGTAGGGTTTTTGATTTTTGGGGAATTGATGTGAAGGAACTGGAACGGATAAAAATAGGCATTGTGGAGCTGGGTGAATTAAGAAAAGGTGATTTCCGGAAATTAACAGCAGGAGAGATTAGATGGTTCTTATCAAAACAGAGGAGCGATTAGATTATGATAGTTGCTATTGACGGGCCGGCTGGTGTCGGGAAAAGCACTGTTGCTGATTGTGTCGCAAAAAAAACAGGCTTTTTAAATATCAATTCAGGTAATTTTTACAGAGCAATAACAAAAATTATACTGGATAATAATGTTAAGTATAAAGATAAGAATGAAATCACCAGACTTGCCAGGAGATATAGTTTGGAATTAAAGGACGGCAGAATTACTCTGGATGGCAGGGATATAGAAGAGCAGCTGCACACAGATAAAATAGATAAATGGGTGTCTGTGCATTCGAGTATTCCTGAAATACGGAATATTGTAAACGGAAAATTAAGAGAAGCTGTCGGTACCAGGAATGCCGTAATAGAGGGAAGGGATATAGCTACGGTTGTTTATCCGGAGGCGGAAATTAAAATATTTCTTATTGCAAATATCGAAACAAGGGCTAAAAGGCGCTACTTTCAGGGAACGAGCAAGTTGTCACTGGAGGAAATAAGAGATTCCATAGAAAAAAGAGATACGATAGATAGAAATAAGGAATTTGGAGGCTTAAAAAAGACCAAAGGATCAATTACAATAGATACATCGGGGTTGACCATCGAGCAAGTTTGTGAGAAAGTAGTAAACAAAATCCTCGATAATGTAAAAGAGCAGGAGAGTAATAAGGGTAATGAATCAGGAAGATAAGATTAACAACACTGAAATTTCAAAAGACAAAGCACCAGAAGAAAAAATATCAGAAGAGAAAATGCAGGAACAGTACATTAATTCCCTCCAGCCTATTCAGGAAGGGCAGTTGATAGAAGGAAAAATCGTAGCAGTGACCGATGAGAATGTATTTGTTGATGTGGGTTATAAATCGGAGGGCAAGGTTAAAAGAGAGGAATTTGAAGTAATACCCAGAATCGGGGATTCTGTTTATGTAGTACTTATTCGCAAAGAAGGCAAAGAGGGGCAGGTTATTGTTTCCAAGGAGAAAGCTGATGAAAGACTCTATTGGAAAAATTTAAAAGATGCTTTTACAGAGCCCCGAGCGGTTTCCGGAAAAATAACCCAAAAAATAAAGGGCGGATTCCAGGTTACGCTAAATAAGGGTATTCAAGGTTTCGTTCCTCTTTCAAAAATAGATACCATAAGAGTCACTGACGCCGATGAATATGTCGGCCTTGAGTCTAAGTTTTATATAGAGTCACTTTATAGCCGCGGAAAAGTAAATATAGTCTTAAACAGGCGAAAATGGCTGGAAGATGAGAATAGCAGGAAGCGTAAGGAATTTTTTGAGAAAATTAAAATAGGGGATGAAGTTGAGGGAACAGTGAAAAGTTTTACTTCCTTTGGGGCTTTTATAGATTTAGGAGGTTTTGACGGACTGCTTCATATTAATGATATGAGCTGGCGACATGTAAATACCCCGAAGGATGTAGTGGAATTAGGAAGTAAAATGAAATTCAAGGTTATAAGAATTAATCCGGAAGAGAACAGAATTAATTTAAGCCTAAAGCATTTTACGGAAGATCCCTGGTCTCATTTTGAAAATAAATACAATATAGATGATGTAGTGACCGGCAAAGTGACAAAACTTGCAGATTTTGGTGCATTTGTAGAACTGGAGGAAGGAATAGAGGGGCTGGTCCATATTTCAGAATTCTCATGGGTAAAAAGAGTAAGGCATCCGAAAGAGGTTTTAAAAGTTGGCGACCAGGTAGAAGTTAAAATCCTTTCCTATGATATTCAGCAGGGTAAATTGTCGCTGGGCCTAAAGCAGGTGTACCCGAATCCCTGGGATGATATAGATTCCAGGTTTCCGGTGGGAATGAGGATTAAACGTAAAATAAAGAATTTAACTAATTTTGGTGCGTTTCTTGAAGTGGAAGACGGCATAGATGGACTTCTCCATGTAGATGATATTTCATGGGTGAAAAAAATAAATAATCCGGAAGAAGTATTAAAGGTAGGCGATGAAATCGAGGTAATGGTTATCGGGATTGATAAAGAGAATCAGCGAATAAAACTCGGCCTAAAACAGCTTTCGGAGGATCCATGGAGATCTCTTGCAAAAGCATTCCCAAGGGGAAGTGTAATTGAAGGAACAATTAAAGAAATCAATGAACGCGGCTGTACTGATACTGTGCAGGGGGATATTGAAGGCAGAGTAAATAAAGGGAACCTCTTTGACCCAACTACGGAAACTCTGGAGGACGCAGTAAAGAAATATAAAGCGGGTGATTCCGTAAAGGCTTTGGTAACTGAAATAAATCCTTCAAGACAGAGACTGTCTCTATCTATAAAAGACTACTTTAGAAAACTGCAAAAAGAAGAAATGGTTAAATATATTCATAATGATAAAACAGAAGAAAAAGTTGTACTCGCAGAATTTCTAAAGGATAAATTAAAGGATTAGGGTGGTCGAACCCGGTAATGATAAAGTCTAAGATTGACCCTAAAAAGCTGGAAACTTTAATAGAGATCAATGCTTTAATTAACTCCGACTATACCGATGTAAAAACTCTGTTAACGAAAATAATTGAATCTGCAACAAAACTTACATCAGGGGAAGCTTCCTCTTTAATTCTGGTAAATCCTGAAAACAATAAGTTGTATTTTGAAATAGCTCTTGGTTCTAAAGGCTCCGATGTTAAAAAATATTCTTTAAAGATGGGTGAGGGCATAGCGGGATGGGTTGCTGCGAATAATAAATCTTTAATTGTAAACGATGTTGAATCTGATCCGCGTTTTTATTCCGATATAAGTAAAAAAGTAGGATTTCCTACCTCTTCTATTTTGGCAGTCCCCATGCGTTTAAAAGACAGGTGCATGGGTGTTATAGAGATAATAAATAAGAAGAACAGTAAAAATTTTACAGATGAAGACCTTGAGTGGCTTGAAATATTTTCTAATCAAGCTGCAATAGCAATACAGAACGCAAAATACTACCAGAAAGTTCGAGAAGAGGTATTCCATCTTCAGGATCAAATTCATTTAGATAAGGGTTATCATACTTTTATCGGTGAAAGCCGTATAATAAAAGAAAAACTGGAAATTGTGAGACGCGCTGCCAATACGGATTCTTCTGTGCTTCTCCTCGGTGAAAGTGGCGTTGGCAAAGAACTTTTTGCAGAACAGATACATTTTAACAGCAGCAGGAGAAATAATCCATTTATTCGGGTTAACTGTGCGGCTCTACCTGGAAATTTAATCGAAAGTGAACTTTTCGGGCATGTTAAAGGTGCTTTTACAGATGCAAGCAGTGACAGGAGGGGAAGATTTGAGCTGGCCGATACAGGGACTATTTTTCTGGACGAAATAGGTGATCTACCCTTTCCTGCCCAGGGAAAACTTTTAAGAGTTCTTCAAGAAAAAACGTTCGAGCGGATCGGGAGCAGTGAACGCATACATGTCGATGTAAGAATAATCGCCGCTACAAATAAAAATATAGAGGAAGAAATCGAAAATGGTAAATTCCGGGCAGACCTCTTTTACAGGTTAAATGTGCTTCCTATTTATATTCCGCCTTTGCGCGAAAGGCGCGATGACATTCCACTTTTGGCAGAACACTTTTTAAAAAAGTTTAACAGAGAGATAAAAAAGAAAATTAAGGGTTTCACCCCAGAAGCCATAGAGGCTTTACTTTCCTATATATGGCCTGGAAATGTTAGAGAATTGGAAAATGCCATAGAAAGAGCGGTTGTAATTACCGAAAATGACTATATAAAACCGGCTGCATTTATTCTGCAATCTTATTCCGGTAAAAGTAATGAATACCTAAACAAATCTCTAAAAGAAGCTGTAAACCTTTTTAAGAAACGTTTTATAAAAAACACACTTGAACAGAACAACTGGAAGCAGACTAAGACAGCTAAAATGCTTGGAATCCAGCGCACATATTTATCAAGATTAATAAAAGAATTAAAAATTAACAGGTAAGGAGTATTTTTATGTCGTCAAATATGCATCACAGAGGATTAGATGAGGAAAGATTTGCAGACAAACTTGAACGATTTATTCATAAACGTCAGATAATAATCTGGGCCGTATTAATAGTTGTTTTAGGAGCTATAGTTACCTATTTTATCTGGACAGAAAGAAATAAAAAGTTAACGGAAGATTCGGCAGTGCTCGCAGAGGAAAGCCAGGATTTATATTTTCAGTGGCTTTCGGAAAAAGATGAAAAAAAGAAAGAAAGTCTGGAAGACAAATTAATAGAAAAATTAAATAACATTATAAGAGCTTATCCTCACCAATACGGCGGCCAGAGGGCTCTGTTCGTTCGGGGGAATTTCTATTACAGTAAAGAAAAGTGGGATAAGGCTGCAGGAGATTTTATAGATCTGGCAAAATCCTTTGCAAATAGCTACCTTGCTGAGATAAGTCTATACAATGCAGGCACTTGTTATGAAGAGCTGGATAAAAATGAAAAAGCTATAAAAATATATGAAGAACTTATAACTAAATATAAAGAATCTCCGCTTTATGCGAGAACTCTCTTTGCTATGGGACGTATATATGAAGTAGAAAAGGATTACAGCAAAGCTTCGAAATACTATAATAAATTAGAAGATGATAAACCTTCCAGTAATTGGACAAAAATGGCCAGAAATCGTATGATTTATCTAAAGGTTAATAATAAAATTAAAGAGGAGTAAAGCGTTTTAATATAATTCTGCTTTCATAATAGTTTCATCCGAGGAGGACGAAAATGGCAAAGAGAAAAGGATTTTCCAGGATTCTTGAGCCTAAATACTTTAGTTTGATGATAGGGCTCGTAATATTTTTTATAATTGCAGCTCTTATGTACGGGACAGTAATAATTTCCAACCTTGAACTTAAAGTTCTTGACTTGAATTTTAGACTTAAGAACAGGATAACTGAAAGCAGAATACAGGAAGGCGTAACACTGGAGAAAAGAAACCCAAATATTTCTCCGGATATACTTATAGTTGGAATAGATGACAAAAGTTTAAGTAAATTTGGGAGATGGCCTTTCCCA
>QNBI01000023.1 GCA_003641675.1 Spirochaetota bacterium
ATTATGGATATCCGCCGTGTCCGTATCGGCATCCTCGAATCCTTCGGCAAAAATCCTCTAACTTTGTATATTACAGGAAGTGTGCTTGTAGTATTGCAAGAGATGATTATTCCTCGTACAGCCTCTGTCGTTTTTCCCCTCATAGGAACCTTTCTTATTCTTTTAATATGCATTGCCTTAGCGGAAGTGCTTGCCGCTAAAAAAATATATATTAAACTCTAAAGCGCTGTAAAGGAACTTAAATTCCATTAACAAAGGATATTGCACGATAGCGTATAAAGGTATCAATTTTCCTGTCTGCAGGAATGTTCTTGGAAGGCAGAAACCCTCCGGCCATGGCTTCATGCCCGCCGCCGAAGCCTACATCTCTTAAAATGCGGCGTACCAGAAGATTAGCCTTAATCTCGCTGTTTATACTCCGTATGGAGAACCGGATGTCGCCTTCTCGTATCGAGTAGGCTACAACATCATTAACCCCTGCAATAGTTATAACGAGGTCACCTGCAGAACCTAAAAGAGAATCGTTGCTGTTTCCCTTCTGAGCATCCACAAGAACTGCCCAATCCTCACTTCCAAGCGTTACAATATCTCTGGAATGCCTCATTTCTATGCCGAAAAGATCAAGCATTTTAAGAGAGTTTGCCTTTTCTATCTCATGCTCATAAACAATTACAGATTCTATTCCCCGTACACGAAGCAGTCGCTTAAGAGCATAGCATTAGGCTATTGCATCCGGATCGGGAACATTGTGAGCCTGCAGAAATATTTCATCCGGGGCTTTTTTAAGGAGGGAAACAAGTTCGTCAAGTTTTGTCATACAGATTAAAATCATAACCTATTAAAGCTGCGTTGTCCATTCTCACGGCCAGGCCCGGATCGAGCAGACAGCAAAAAACTTGAGAATACAAATTCCCACAACGGTAACTTGTAAGTATAATAAAGTAAGAATTAGTAAACAAAACCCAATATGAAACAGAGACACCTTAAGGAAAAAGACAAGATAAAAGATTTACTCGGATCAACAATCTACTCAAGAGCCGTTTCCTACTATGAAGACAACAGAGTCATAAACAGCTATTCTGAAGCCGGAAAAATACATGCAGTAGTAAGGGGCTCCGGAGAAAACCGCTACAGAGTAGAAATCGAGTTTAACACTGACGGAAGCCTAAAAAATGCATTGTGCAGCTGTCCGTACCCTTTTTACTGTAAGCATATCGGAGCCGTACTTCTTAAATTTATAGAGGATAAGGAATTCTACCCTGATATAAGAGAAAACAAGGTGGACTTTAACCTTAAAAGAGACAGTAAAATCTTAAAAAAGCCGGACGATATTATTCCGCTTAAGGATTCCGGGGAGATTAACAGTCATATATTCCGAGAACTCTTGCCGGCTATGTTAGACAAAACCCCGGTTAGCGGCCCGGAAAAACATAGGAAATCCAGATATAAGCTCATTTTCACTATAGAAAAAGAGCCGTTTTTTTTTCTAAATAATGAGAAATATTCACCGTGGATCTTAAAACCGGCTCTGGTGTACATAAAAAAAGATGGTTCTCCCGGAAGACTCGATAATTATAACCCTTCTAAATTAACAGAGCCTATTACAGAGGATGAAGAAATATTACTTTCCATAATTACTCACAGTAAAGATAAATCTGCACTCTTTGATTTTTATGTTGACTATTTTATCCGGACTAAAAATTACCCGGATAAAATTTCAGAGAACAAAACCTTAAAGGATGAGTTTCCTAAACAAAATTTACAGCTATTTATAAAGGATTTCGGATCCCTTAGCAAAGTATCATTTGCCGAAATTGAAAAAACCATACTGCGTTTTAAATTTTACAGTATAAGAGACAAAGAACCCCTATTTTTACCGGTTCTTGATTTTTACGACCAAAAGGGAAATAGGACAGGACTAAAACCACCTCAGGACACTGCCTCTGTAAGCGTGCCGTTTTTTGTGATAGACAAAAACAGAAGCAGAATACTCTATAAAAAGAGCAGCCCTGCATATAGAAATTTTATAGACCTAATTCTTTCTTTACAGAGAACATACAACTATTCTGAAATAGTACAGCTAAACAACCTTATAAAAGCAAAGATACCCGGCCTTATCTCCTTGGAGTTTCCGATAAAACAGATACGTATTAAATATATACAGCCAAGGCCAATACTGGAGATAGAAACTTTGTATGCCGGTACTGAAATTAAACTGATGTTCAGTTACAAAAACCGGATAATAGCTCCAGATTTAAAGGCCAAATCGGTAATTCTAAGAGGTGATAAAGATGAAATAGTTATAGCAAAGAGAAACACAGATTACGAGCAGAGATGTACGGCATTTCTTTACAGTTATCTGCATAAAGCTGTCGATCAGCGCTACGGGGAATATCCTGCACTGTTAGGAATGAACATTACAATAAATGAAAGTATCGATGATTTTCTAATAAAAAAGGGCGAGAAACTCCTTTCGGAGGGCTTTGAGCTGCGGAGAATGGGAAAAAAGTTACGGTATGCATCAAATTTGATCTTTAAGGCGGACTGGAGTACAGACTGGCTCGATATAAAAACAGAATTCCGGACGGAAAACGGTGAAGTTGTTTCTTTTAATCCGGGCATGGATGTCATTGACGGTTCATTTCTTAAAAAGGGAGACTCTTATTTTTTACTTAGTAAATCGGATATAGAAAAGCTTAAAAAGCTGCACCTGCATGGAAAAAAGGAAAAGGACTATATTAAAGTCTCTAAATATGACCTTTCAATTATCGATGAATTATACAAGGACCTTATAAATAAAGAGGATGAAAAGCTCATTCGGATAAAGAGAATTATAGATGGGCTAAAGGGATTTAAGGGTATAAAAAAAGTAAATGTTCCGGCTAACTTTAACGGGCGTTTAAGAAAATATCAGCAGGCGGGTCTTAACTGGCTGTATTTTCTTAACCAATACAACCTAAATGGAATTCTTGCAGACGATATGGGACTCGGGAAAACAGTACAAACCCTCGCGCTTCTCCTTGTACTTAAGGAAGAAAGAAAACTGAAAAACGCCTTAATTGTAGCTCCTGTAAGTACACTTTCCAACTGGATAATAGAACTTAAACGCTTTACACCCACATTAAGCACCTATATGCATCACGGCCCTTTCCGCCTTAAGGATGCGGATTCCATACTAGAGGCAGATGTTGCTGTGACAAGCTACCAAACATTGCGGAACGATATTAAAACGTTCAAAAAAAATCAATTTACATATCTAATTCTGGATGAAGCTCAGATCGCCAAGAATCCGTCTTCTAAGATATATAAAAGCGTAAATCTTGTTAATGCCGCTCATAAACTGTCGCTCACAGGTACTCCGGTAGAAAACAGTATTGTCGATCTGTGGTCGCAGATGAATTTTCTTAATCCGGGAATACTCGGAACTCTTAACGAGTATAAACACAAATTTTCAAAACCAATAGAACATGAAAATGACAGCTTAAAAAGTGAACTCCTAAGAAAGATTATTTTCCCATTTATTCTGCGGAGAAAAAAGGAAAAGGTACTCAAAGAGCTGCCCCCTAAAGAAGAAATAATCATGTATGCAACTATGGAGAATAAGCAGAGAAGAACATACGATGAGATAAGAGAATATTACAGGGATAAAGTTAACAAAAAGATTAATACAGACGGTGTAAACAGGTCTGCTATAATTATTCTTGAGGCACTTTTAAAGCTCAGGCAGGCCGCGATTTATCCTGCAATGGTATCCGATCATTATTCCGATACTCCTTCATGTAAACTTGATTTGCTTAAAATTAAAGTCATGGAGCTGCTCTCCGAAAATCATAAGCCTCTTATTTTCAGCCAATTTTTAGGAAGCCTCGCCGCAATTAAAGAATGGGTGGAGAAACTTAAGGTGGATTACTGCTACTTGGACGGTTCCACAAGAAACAGAGAGAAGGAAATACGCTCCTTCCAAGAAAACGATGCAAAAAAACTTTTTATTATAAGCCTGAGAGCGGGAGGCCTTGGAATTAATCTTACCGCTTCCGATTATGTTATTATTTTTGATCCGTGGTGGAACCCTGCTGTTGAAACCCAGGCGGTGGACAGGAGCCACCGGATAGGTCAAACCAACAGGGTAACAATTTATAAGATGATCACCAAAGATACCGTGGAAGAAAAGATACTTAAACTGCAGGAGAAAAAAATCAGAATGACAAATGAGATTATAACATCGGAAAAGGCTTTCTTTAAATCCCTTAAAAAAGATGAAATAATGAATTTATTTGAAGAAGGATAAATTTCTTAAAAGGCATGCCCTTGAAGAGCACAGATCTGTCAGCCAGATAGTTGAATTCGCTGTAAAACAGTACCTATCTAAAAGACCTATAGCCTCCGGAGGAATCGTGACTTCTAAGCTCAAAGCCGGAGCTTTTATTTCTGTTCAAAACCTAACCGAGATGTATCCTTCGGAAATACTATTAAAGAATATAGAAGGACTAAAAATTATTAATCCATTTTAATATCTACCGTCTACTGAAATCACATCCAAAAAACCCCATGGTACTTTTAAATATCTTGTATCTATGCTATTAAATAGCTATAATTAGAGATTAAATGGAGGCAGATTATGGATACAAAAATAGGATGGATAGGAACCGGAGTAATGGGAAAATCTATGTGCATGCACCTTTTAAAAGCAGGCTACAAGGTTTCTGTCTACAATAGAACAAAGGCTAAGGCAGATGAACTTTTAGCGGCAGGTGCAGAATGGTGCGATTCACCGGAAGAAATTGCCGAAAAGAGCAGCTATATTTTCTCCATCGTCGGCTACCCCAGAGACGTACGCGAAGTGATGTTCGGGGATAACGGGATTTTTAACAGTATCTCCAAAAGCTCTGTAATTATAGACATGACCACTTCCGAACCCTCCCTTGCAGAGGAAATCTATAAAAAGGCAAAGGCCATGGGTGTTTCTTCGCTGGATGCACCTGTATCCGGCGGTGATATCGGAGCCCGCGAGGCAAGGCTTGCCATTATGGTAGGCGGCGATAGGGAGGCATACAACAAGATTCTGCCTCTGTTTAAGCTGATGGGACAGAACATAAGCTATATGGGAAAAGCAGGTGCAGGACAGCATACAAAGATGAGCAACCAGATACTTATCTCGACGTCTATGATCGGAGTTGTGGAATCTCTGCTCTATGCGCAGAAAGCCGGATTAGACCAGCGAGAGATGATGGACATAGTGGGCAAAGGGGCCGCAGCATCATGGTCCTTTAATAACTACGGCCCACGTATAATTAAAGGCGATTTTAACCCCGGCTTTTTTATTAAACACTTTATCAAGGATATGGGCATAGCTCTGGATGAAGCAAAAAAAATGAAACTGTCGCTGCCGGGTCTCGCCCTGGCAAACCAGTTCTACATCGCAGCCTCTGCAATGGGGCTTGATAACATGGGAACACAGGCCCTCTATAAAGTACTTGAAAAGCTTAATAACCTTTAAATATTAAGTGATCCTATTCAGAGCATAGAATTTGGAATACTGTCGCGCTGGTGGATGCATATCTGTATCTCTAACCTGCAGGGGAAGGCTATTGACTTAATCTGTTCTTAAAGTCTCGATCATGTAACGGATATTCGAACCCTTTTTATCAACCTCTTCCTTCTGCACAACAAAGATGATTGATTTTTTATCGGGCCCGAGAATAATCTCTTTAATCCTGTAGCTTTTGACACTCTTTCGTCTATAGTTTGGAAGCCCTACCTGGTAGTGTTTTGAATCGCCCGACTTATCCTTAATATCAACGCTTAGGTAAAAAGATGAACTTATGCTTTTGCCGCTGCCTTTAGAAGCCTGAACAAGCTTTATGGAATAACTTTTACTAAGCTGAAAATCTCTGAATTCGATTTTTGCCTTCGGTTTTTGACCATCCACAAACAGGTAGAGAAGTCTTCCGGTAACAAGATGGTCTATTCCGTACTTCTTTTTTAAATCCGTATGCTTCTCAAGAAGGTTAAAGAGCGCGCCTTCTCCCGTGCTTCCTGGTTCCGACTCGATAGCTGCTTTTTCATGCTGAACTCCGGATTTTACAAAGGTGTTGGATGCCACATTAACAAGAAAGATATCCGAATATGCACGTGCATTTTCTTCAAGTATTCCGAACTGCCCAAACATAAAGCTCTTTGAATCCTTAGAGAAACCGAGATTTACAAAGGATGCAGTATCACCGGCAAATAAACTGCCCGTTGTTAAAAAAATAATTAACAGAAAAGATAAAAAAAATAGTCTCCTTTTCCCCATACTTCCCCCTATATTGAATATCGTACTTTAACAGAAATTATTTAGGATATCCTAATTTTATCGGTATCCAGCCGGAAGGGTCCGCCATGGACTTTGGAACCTGACCAATTGCAACGTTGTCTGTAACTTCCGCATACATATAATTCCTTCCTTTAAAATAAATTTTTGCCCCTCTGCCGGCAATGCCGACCCCTACTGCAGAGTGATGGTACCTTGTGGATACTAAAAGGACCGAATCTATATCTATATGATGAAGCAGTATAAGGTATAAAAGCCCCCTGGAATCACAATCCCCGGAAAGTCTCGACGCAGCGGATAGAGGTGAAAACAGATCGGCTGTAGTGCCTGTCCTTATATACTTAAAGCCCTGCACAAATTTTAACATCCCGGCTGCAAGGCTGACTCTATTTGCTTTTACATCCTGTTCTTTATCTTTAAAGAGAATGGAATATAATTTATCCAATCTGTGAAAGTTGTCCCTGTATATTACCCTGTAAAAACGTTTCCATGCATCTACTGCCTCCCTGGATTCTGTTTTATATGCAGAAAGAATACGAGCCTCCCGGTCCACAACCACCTTTGTCGCATCTATTTCTCTGCTGTCAAAGGGCAGTACATACCTCTCCTCCCCTATCTGTACCGGAACAATTATGTCCGTTTTCCTGATTCGGGTACTATTGATACTTGCCGCGTCTGTAAAAAGGTAATTAACTGGATAGTAAAACTGACTCACAGGCCCGGGGAATAGTTTCGCAGCCTCTCCGTTTGCAAATGAATCCAATGCAGAGAGGAGGCTGTCGTGGTTTTTAGTATAATCTTTAACAGTGGAAAAACACAGAAGTGCATAGTCGAAACTGTTTCTTTTATCAGAATTAATAAAAATAAAGTATCCCCTGTGATCTTTTCCGCTGCTCTTAAAACGGAGATCGGCAAAATAGGCATTCTCACCGGAAAACAAAAAGGAAGCGCCCTCTCCGGAAGCCTTTAACTGGGTCTTGACATAGTTGAACATATCCTTTGCTTTACCGAAGGAATCAGGAGAAAATGCTATAATGTTTAAAAAGGCTGTATATGCTTTATTGGAAAAGGAAAGGTTCATATTATCGGAATCTCTATTGTACGATTCCACCGGTCCCCACCCTTCAGGAAGGTCTATGCAGTATCCCGCCTCTTGTACCTGTATCTGCGCTGCAGAAGACGGAAACAAGGCCAGTACCCACAAAACAGCTATTAACAGGGATAGCGGCTTAAAGTCTCGTGCATTCGGCTCTTTTAAGGCTTTTAGACGACTTATCAAACTAAATGCTCCTCTTACAGTACAGCTCTACAGACAGAACAGTACAATTCTTCCCAGTAAAACTGTCTAAATATGCAACATTTTCCAAACAGTTATATAATCGGCATTTTCAGAGGAAAACAGGAATTCAATAAGCCGGATTTTAACAGACTTTTACCTTTAGCACTTTGGATATCTTTACAAGCTGTTCAAAGAGTTCTTTAAAATTATCAAGTTTAAGCGACTGCTTGCCGTCCGATTTTGCATGAAGGGGATCGGGATGTATTTCCACAATAAGTCCGTCTGCACCGGATGCTATTGCAGCCATGGAGGCGGATTTTATATAGTGCCAGTCTCCCATGGAATGGCTCGGGTCAATTATAACAGGCAGGTGACTGAACCTCTTAATAACCGGGACAGCACCGATATCGAGGGTATTTCGAGTTGCCGTTTCAAAAGTTCGTATCCCGCGCTCACAGAGAATTATTCTTTCGTTGCCCTCTTTCATAATATACTCTGCAGACAAAAGTAGTTCTTCTATCTTTCCCATCATACTCCGTTTTAGGAGGATGGGTTTTTGTGCTTTTCCCAGAGCCTTGAGAAGCGCAAAATTCTGCATATTTCTCGCACCAACCTGGAATATATCCGTATAGTTTCCGACAAGCTCTACCTCATGTGCAGAGAGAACCTCGGTAACAACCGCAAGGCCGTGTCTGTCTGCGGAATCTCTTAGTATTTTAAGCCCCTTCTCCCCCAGCCCCTGAAAAGAATAAGGAGAGGAACGGGGCTTAAAGGCGCCTCCCCTGATAAACTTAAGGTTAAAAGTCTCAAGATATGCTGCAATTGTTTCTACCTGTTCTGTGCTCTCGATAGAGCAGGGCCCTGCTATTACGGTGAAATTTCCTCTGCCTATCCTCTCTTCGTTTACCTTTATCAGTGTATCATCCGGGTGAAAATCCCTGGAAGCAAGCTTGTACGGTTTTAAAACATGAAGGATCTGCTCCACTCCGGGCAGCTGGTTAAATTCTTCTTCAGGAATTGCCCTGTCGTCTCCGGTAATTCCCACGATTGTTCTTATAGCGCCCCTGCTTAAATGAGGGTGAAAGCCGAGAGACTCTATCTTTTTAACTGCATTTTCTACATCTTTTTCTTTGGCATCACTGCTGAAAATTAAAATCATGGGACTAATCTAATGGGATAGGCCGTATTTGTCAATTGCAGACCAGCGAGACAGTAAAATCTATTTAACATACACCCGGCTAAAATGTACCCAAAAGTTCAGAGACTCCGCTTAATGGCCCAAAATACTTATCACCTTTAGTTTCTCAGGAAACAGCGGAGGATTCGCCTTTCCGGTTACATATCCGACAACAGTAACGGATCTATGCTGATACCTGTTTCTAAGTTCCGATGCTAGTTTCCCTTCCAGCATATAGCGTTTTTTTCTCGGGCCCGGTCCTTCAAGAATAACATGAGTATGGGGTTCGTTTCCTTCTATCAGCACCGTTCCTGTAAAAGTTACCGTTTTTTTCCCCTCTTTAACATTTGCACATGAAAAAAATGCAGAAAAGAGCACAGCAATAATTGCAGCAAAGTATATAACCACTATGACAGAAGAACGCAGCATCTTTCTTTTTTTCATTTTCCCTGTCCTGCTACCTTACTACTACGGTTAATCCTGTATTGGCCGGTACCGCTATTAAAAATCTATTCTTGCCGGTAAGGTTCTGCCCTGCCCGGTATATTGTATTTGAACTGGCTTCTATCTTTGAAATACCGTCGTAATTGGAAGAATCAAAAACATAGGGTCCTGTAACGCCTAAATATGTATAGTTGTACATATTTATGGAGCCTAATTTGTAACTTACGCCCCCGGAGGAGGAGGTGAACCACGTGCCGGCATTATACCTGTAATCAGCAGGCAGATCGGTAAATTTCGATAGCATCGCAGCCGCCGCCCAATCTCCCAGACGGTTCGCCATGGAATCGTTCGGTTCCCCTGCCAGCCTGAGTGCATATGTCACCATATCCGATCCTGAATTTTCGCTGTTCTGTACCGTATTTTTAAGAAAAGTTGCACCGCCGAAATTCCTTATCAGGTATGCCCCGAAGGAGTAGACTATAGAATAGCTGTACAGCACATCGTTTCCGGAAAGCCATTTTGTAACATCCAGATAATCCTTATAGTTGTACCTGTTAAGCCTCCCCTGAAGCCCAGGACTGCCGGCAGTGGGGTCCGTAGGATCAACCCCCCTGGGTCCTGGTGTACCAAGTTTATAGGATACTATATCCTCCGTGGCCATGGAGCATAGTTCATTTATCCAGGTCTCCGTATTTGCGCCCCTTAAAACACTATGCTGGTAAAAGTGAATCATGTGCTGAAACTCATGCGCCAGAGTGGATACGGTTTCCAGCGGCCAGTAATCTGTAGGGTTCCAGATACTGCCATCGGAATCGGAATCTACTGACTCCGGCTCTGCATACATTACAGAATCTATATAGAACATAATTCTCTCATTGGAATAGTCAAGAATCGGGTCCGTAACCGGAGCAGTTCTCTTATAGTTATCCTTTGCCCAGAAAAACCCTAAAACTCCTCCTGTTGTTGAATTGTCGTTATCTATGTCGTATAGAAGAATTGTGATATTATCATCCGGCGGAATAAGGTTGGAGTAGGAATGAGAACCCCACTCCTGGCCGAAAATTGCAGTAACCCAGTCGTACACATCGTTTCCGATACCACTTTTAAGAAAATAGGCCTGCAGATTGTCCACCATACTTTGAGTTACAAGATTAGCCTTTCCGCTTAACGACCCCTCCCAGCAGTCATTGGCGACCCAGATATTTAAGGTTTTCCCAGTCCCGCCGGGATCGGTATCTGCAAAAACCGCCCTGCACGTTGCATATATCTCGACAGGATTATTAGAACTGTCAAGATCATAAAAAGTCTCAGTCTTGCCTACTGTGTCACTCACTGCCATAGATGGGCTTTCATAGTAGCTGCCCAGCGATTTTGCACCGGCCGGAGGCCTTTTAACAGGTGAATTGTTGAACTCTGTCACATTCGGCCTTCCCCTGTAACCCGAAAGCTGTTCGGAACCTGCACTTAAGCCTAAAGCAGTTAGGCCTTTAGCCGCACCAGATAACGAACGAACCCCCTTAGTACTGCTTAATACCTGAACAGAAGGTTTAGCCCTGTCATTATAGCGGTCTACATTGGAAAAGATAAAGTAAACATCCTTTACAGAGGAGTTGAGATTAACTGTATACAGCAGAGATGAATCTACGGAAGCATTTATTGTACCGTGTTTAAATATTCCGTAAGTCCCTCCGGAAAAGGAATCGCTGTACCTGGTGGATGAAATATTCACCTGTGAATACAGAGCCCCATTGCCGGAAAGATCCTCTGCAATAACATTAATATAGTAGATTTTATCGGGAAGCAGCCCGGAAATTGTTCCGGCCATTTCACCATCTGTGCCTGCTGTAAAATCGCCGTAATTACCCTTTTGCACCAGGCGTGAGGCTTTTACATCATTCGCTACCTGCATGTTATTTTGGGTTGAGTAGTACAAGGAATAGATAATTTTATCGGCTGTCGTTGTATCGTCCGCAGCCTGCTTCCAGGAAACAGTTGCCTCTGTTCCTTTAAGACTCTTAACCGAAATAGTTCTTGAATCCGGTAAAGGGGCATTTTCATCCCTAAAAAAAAGACTGCATCCGAAAACCATAAAAAAAGTGATAAGAAGTAAAATAACAATTGCGAAAATTCCAAAACTTTTTTTCATGTTCATCTTTTAATTCTATATCAAAACTTTCAATTTTCCACAGATATTCGTATATTTTTACAATAGTTTAATCGGATACTTTTAAATAAAGGAGTGCAGGCAGATGAAGGAGCTTACACAGGAACAGTCAAAAGTCGAAGTAAAAGGATTGGAGGCGAAGTTTTACGATGCCTTTTTAAATATTTTAACTTTCGGAAGCTACTCTTCCTTTATAAAACATGCAATCAGAGACTTAGAACTCTCCGAAGGTGAGCGTGTGCTTGACTTC
>QNBI01000024.1 GCA_003641675.1 Spirochaetota bacterium
CAGCCGGTGCGGGGCTTATGGCCGATATAGGCGTCCTCGGTATTTACATGGAAGGAGCTCTGCTCAAAAGAAGCAGGGCTCTATATCCCGATGCATCCGGAAACCTTATAACAAGAAACGCGATACAGTATAATGGACTTGCCGGATTAGAATATACATTCCTCTGGGATATGAACGCAATTTTTGAATATTTCTACAACGGTGAGGGTTTTAATATCATCGACAGGGAAAACTACTACAATCTCGTACAATTATACGGGAGCAGTTACATGCCCTTCAATGTTATTTCTCTTATGAAACCGGGCTACTTTGCTAAAAATTACTGTCTGCTATACATTATGCAGCCCGTTTACAGCATAAGCAGTGAAGCCTCACTTTCTTCAATGTATTCACCGGATTCATTCAGCTTAACAGTTATGCCCCTCTTTAGTATTAATATCTCAGGGAACCTTACAATGCAGGCAGGTTATGCAGGATTTTTTAGGCTTTTTCAACTTTAAAAGCGAATCTTTAAAGAACTTATCTATCTGATCTTCTTTAAGAAACTCAGGAGTCGCATCCGGAACACCAATGTAATAGATTTCCATATCCGGCTTGGCATTTTTATCCGGTTTTTGCCCTTTATAGAACAAGAAGCGGCGTTTAGACATAGTATCGAAGGCTTTTCCGTCTTCCTTTATTAAATTGGTCTGTTCAAGTGCAGTCTGCCGTACGATATACTTATCTTCTCCGGAAAAAACATCGGCAGCCCGGAGATCGAAAGTTTTAAACCGACCGGTAGGGCCGGTGCCGGAATTTAACTCTGCTATTTCCATATAAACGGTGGAAGAATCTTTCTTTTTATCTTTTAGTATAGCCCAGAAAACTGCATATGTTCCCCGGGGTCGGATGATGAAACCATAACATCAATACCATCGATAGAAACGATATATTCCACTTTCTCGCCCAAAAAAGTACGCTCCTTTATCGTTCCTGTTACCTTATACTTATTAAAATCCTTATCCAGATGAATAAATTCAGGACGTATAAGGGCATCTACTTTGTCGCCGATTTTAACCTTTTTGAGAACATTCTCTACAGTCCGTTTTTCTCGTAAAATTTCTTTCTTTGCACCATTTGGCAGAACATCTATAACAGAAGCAGGTATGGAATAAATCCTTCCTATAAACTTGGCAACAAACATGGTGGCCGGATTATAGTAAAGTTACCCTCGGGGCACCAGGCTGTCTTAACAGCTTAAGGACACAAGAAATATCGTTGCACTAATAGCAGTCATAGATCTTATAAAAACTATGCCGCGTTCTGCAAACAGCCCGGGAAGTATTAGAGGAACAGTTATACGCCTGAAAGTAACAGAGGAACTCGCTCCGAGACTCGCGGAAGCTTCTTCTATGCTGGGGTCTATCTGCTGAAGTATTGCAATGGTTGACCGTGTCCCGTAAGCCCAGTAGCGGGATACATTACACAAAATAATAATTATAGCCGTACCTGTAAGGGCAAGCGACAGATTGTTAAATGCTATTAAAAAGGCTATACCGACTATTGTCCCGGGTAGAAAGTAGTTTACCATGGCTATTATTTCCATGAGCTGTCTCGAGAGGAATTTCTTCTTTGCCGTTAAATAGCCCACAAGAACACCGTAGAGACCGCCTATAAGCATGCCGGAAACAGCAATAATGAGGGTATCCTTTATAGCAGGAAGGCCTTCTGTGAATATTATTCTGTAATGATCCAGGGTTAAATTATGATTTGCACCGAAAGCCTTTACCACCGATGCATAGAAGAGCACAACGTAGAAATAAAAAATAAATAGAGCAGTAAAAAGACACAGTGCAAGAAAGATAAATTTTGTAACAGAGCCCACACTTTTAAATTTTGTTTGTGCTCCTGCTTTTCCGGTAATTGTAACATAATTTTTCCGGCTTACTCAAAATCTCTGCAGGAAAAATATTATAAAAGAAGGTATTAAAAGCACAAAGGACAGAGTAGCCCCTCCCTTTAAATCGTAAAGACCTGTTATCTGTAAAAAAGCCTCTGTCGGCAATACAGGAAAACTGTTTCCTGCCAGTATTAACGGTGTGGCAAAATCTGCCAAAGAAGCTGCAAACAGAGGAAGGGTTACGATCCGGAAAACCCGTAATCTTGAACTGCCGAGGCTAAATGCCATATCCTCTACATTCGGGTCGATTCCCGCGAGAATACCTTTAAGAGTAAGGTACGCTATCGGGAAAGATAGAACTACATCGTAGCCGCTCTGCTGTGTTTTCATAGCATCCACAATAAAGAAAATACCCATGCCAGCCTGGCCTATTCCAACAGGAACAGTTCCGCCGCCGCCGTGTTTTGTATATACCTGTACACTGTTTTTGAGCTTTTTAAGATAATCAAAAGCTTTTTGTTCATCCCTGTTGTACACATGAAGAACAGAAAATATTCTTGTAACAGCTGTTCCGGATGTCCTTGCATCTGCAAACGGTTGCAATAGGGTAAGTATTGCAACGATTTTCGCCTGTCCTTTACTTTACAGTCTTAATAACGCCCCTGTCTGTTTCCGGTGTACCGCCCCTCTTAGAGGCAACCCAGGCAGCATAACGGTTGCAACGTTCATTAGTCTCCTTCAAGGGAGTACCTTTAAGGAGATGGTGTATGAGCGCAGCTGTAAATGCATCACCCGCTCCCACAGTATCTTCCACCTTTACACTGTAGCCTCTGCTCCTCACCGTTTTTTCCTTAGATACAAGGATACTCCCCACACTGCCAAGAGTAGCACAGACCAGATTAAGTCCGAATGTTTCAAGAATGAGTCTGCATTTATTTTCCGGCGTGAGAGATTCTTTAAGGCCGAGCAATTCCGAAACGGTATCTATTTCATCGTCATTGAGCTTTAATACATCGGCAAAACCGAGGGAGTTTTCAATTATCTCTCTGGAATAAAAATGCTGCCGTAGGTTAATATCAAACACACGAAGAGTATCATTACTTACAGTTTTAAGAAACTCCTGTATGGTTGTACGTGAAACCGACGACCGCTGAGCAAGGGTGCCATAACACACCGCATTTGTATTGTTAGCAAGTTCAGAAAGCTCTTCAGTCCATTCTATAAAATCCCATGCGACATTTTCTTTTATTGTGTAATCCGGAATACCATTTTTATCTAAAGCAACCTCTACGGTGCCGGTAGCATGTTCACTATCGTCCTGCAGATTCCTACCGTCCATTTTAAGAGAACGGATAAGGGAACGAGCTTCCCTTCCGAGTTCATCTGTGCCCAGCCTGCTAACAACAATGCCGGTGTTGCCCAGAGCAGAGGCATGATAGGCGAAATTCGTTGGAGCCCCTCCTAAAGTTTTATGGTCTGGGAAACGATCCCAGAGTATTTCACCTATGCCTACAATTACCTTTCCCATAGACATCGTATAAAGCTCCTATTTATCCAGCTCTGCAAGTGCATGGTAGGCAGGTTTAAGTGCACTGTAAAGGCTATGATAAATACCGTAAATATCCTCATATATTAGCCTGTTTTCAGGATTAGGATTAGTTTCTGTTTCCTTCTTTAACACACCGATTGCCTCATCCACACTGGACCAGACACCAACTCCCGCGCCGGCCACAAGCGCCGCACCATATGCACCGCCTTCCCCGCTTCCGCTTACAGTAATTACGGGACTCTGAAAAACATCGGCCTGAATCTGCCTCCATAGAGGGCTAAGTGAACCGCCCCCGGATGTCCGTATTTCAGTTATGGAATTATCCATTGTCCGGATTAACGCATAGACGTCCAGCAGACTAAAAACCACACCTTCCAGAATGGAACGAATCACCTCCGCCTTTCCGTGGTGAAGCCCCAATCCGATAAAAGCCCCGCGCGCAGTCGGGTCGGTATAGGGGCAGCGTTCTCCTATAAGGTAGGGGAGAAAAATTAAGCCCCTGGAACCGGGCTTAGCTTGAGCCGCTGCTTTATCCATAAGGGTATACACATCCTCGCCTGTTTTTAAAGCCTTCTGTACTTCAGCTTCCCCGAGTGCATCGCGGAACCATCTGTAGGTTCCCCCTGCATTCAGTGTAACTCCCATTGCGTGCCATGTTCGGGGTGTATTGTTGCAGAACACCTGGAGTAGTCCTTCCGGGTTAGGGTGGTATTCGTTAAGTCCCATAGCTACAATGCCAGAGGTACCGATTATTGTGCCGACCACGCCGGGCTTAATAAGCCCCATCCCTGTTGTCTGCACAACGGCATCTCCGCCTCCTCCGACAACAGGCAGACCTTTCGGAAGTCCGGTCTGCCCGGATATGGAAGCTGTAATACGTCCGGACATTTCGGAAGATTCATAACACGGAGGAAACATTTCCGACGTAAGCTCCAACAGACTAAGCAGTTCCTTCGACCATCTTCTGTTTTTAACATCAAACAGACCGGTCCCGGAGGCATCCGAAACCTCGGTAGCTCTTTCTCCTGTAAGGCGCAGTCTGATATAATCTTTCGGATTAAGAAAATGAGTCATCTTTTCATAATTCTTAGGTTCTTTTTCCTTAAGCCAGAGGAGCTTACCGCCTGTATAACCGGGAAGCATCCTGTTATTTGTAAGTCCAAGAAGCCCGTTAAGCCCGCCGGCTTTTTGTGTTATCTGCTTACACTGCTCGGAAGTCCTCTGATCATTCCATAGAATTGCGCGTCGTATAACTCTGTCATTTTTATCAAGGGCAACCAGTCCGTGCATCTGGCCGCTTAAGCCGATGCCTTTTATGTTTTCACCTGGTATTCCTGTCCTGCCAAGCAGCTCCCGAATACCTTCTATAACTGCATTCCACCAGTCCTCCGGATCCTGCTCCGACCATCCTGCTTTAGGAGTATAGAGTTTATACTCCTTTAAAACTGCGCCGGCTATACTTCCCTTATCATCGATTAATATACTCTTACATCCCGAAGTCCCTATATCTATTCCGAGTAGATAATTCATGTAATCCTCCTGAAAATTAAACAGTAATAACCCTTATGTCTCTCCCCTTTAACACATTGACTATTTCTGCAGGGGCTCTGTTATCTGTTATAACAGCATCCACTTCATTAATCTGCGCAAAGGTTTTAAAAGAAACACGTCCCCACTTTGTAGAGTCCAGAAGAACCACTACTGTTTTCGCCCGTTTAAGCACAGCTCTTTTTACAGCTATTTCTTCCGAATTAACATCTGTTAAACCCTCTTTTAGCGACAGCCCCCAGGCTCCGAAAAATGCTTTAGATATATTTCCCTCCGGCAGAATACAGGAAAGCGAAGCATCTACAAGGGAAAGAGTTTCTTTCCTCACCTTCCCCCCGGTAAGTATAACAGATATTTGCTTAAGACTGTTAAGTCTAAATGCGGTTTCTATATTGTTGGTTATAACGGTCACCTCACGCCTCTTTTCCAGGAATGGAGGAATAAAGGAAGCGGTAGAACTTGCATCTAAAAATATGACCTCGCCATCCTCAATTAAATCTGCAGCTGCTTTGCCGATTGCCTCTTTCTCTTTCTTCTGCTTCTGCCTTCGCATGGGAAAGGACAGCTCCGGTTCATCAAAAGCAACATACACAGCACCGCCATGCGTTCGTATAATTCTGCCCAGAGCGGCAAGTACATTTAAATCCTGTCTTACCGAGACCTCTGATATCTTAAATATGCCGCTGAGCTCTTTAACGGTAACTCTTCCGTTCTTTTTAATAAGCGAGAGAATTCTCTGTCTTCTTTCCTCAACAAAAGCATTTTCGTTTTCTTTCATTTCCTTTTACTATACGCATTTACTCCTTCCATGTAAAGCAGCAAGAAAATATTTATTTTTGTTGACTCTATTTTAATTCCTTATTATATTATTATCAAACAGAATATGAAATCATATTTCAAATTCTGTTTTAACCAAATCTCCTCTTAATAGAGGATTCTATAGGAGGTGTGAGATGAAACGAATAGAAGTAGAAGAGGCAGCTGAATATCCGCTCTACGCAAGCATTCTTCCATTTGAGGATAAAAAATACAGCAGGAAGCCGGACAGAAAAACAGTAGCCGAAACCATTACTTTAACACCATTCTACGCTATAAACTTTACAGAAGAAACTATAAATCTTAACTAGCGTTATCCCAAAACGCCTGCCTTTTTCCTCCCTTTAAGGCGGGCGTTTTTTATTTCTTGACATTAACAGCTCCTAAAACTATAATTAATAACCTAATATGTTTTTAATTTAACAGTAACAATGAGGGAGGAAAATATGAAATCAACAGATGTAACTATCGTCGGCGGAGGTATGATAACCAACGATCTTATTCTACCTTCAATTTACCATCTCCAACGGACCGGAATTGTGGGAGAAATTAGTATTTGTGCTTTGAACAACCCGCCTTTAAAAGCGTTAAAAAGCAATAAAGAAATTAAAGAGGCCTTCCCCGGGCAGGAATTTACCCCGTATCCGTCTTTTTCTGAGCCGGAAACAGGCAATTTCCCGGAACTGTACAGAGAAGTTATAAACAGCATGAAACCACGGCAGGCTGTTGTTGTTGCCATGCCGGACCAGCTTCACTATCAGGTTATTATGGATGCACTAAATGCAGATCAGAATGTTCTCTGTGTTAAACCCCTTGTTCTCAGTTATAACCAATCGGAGGAAATTAAAGCCCTTGCATATAAGAAAGGGCTCTTTATCGGCGTAGAATACCATAAACGCTTCGACAGAAGGTCTCTCCTTGCTAAAAGGCATTATTCACTCGGCCATTTCGGAGAATTCGTTATGGGTGAAGCCAAGATGATAGAGCCGTATCTCTACAGATTTTCTAATTTTCAGAATTGGTTTACCACAGATAAAACAGACCCTTTTACCTATGTAGGGTGTCATTATGTTGACCTTGTCTACTTCATTACAGGGTTAAAACCTGTAAAAGTATCTGTTAGCGGGATAAAGGGGAAATTCCCCAATGGAAATGAGGGCTTTCTATGGTCGCACGGCAGAGTGCATTACGAAAACGGAGCAATACTTTCTGTAATCGACGGCCTCGGGTATCCCGACGACGGCGCCGGGAGTAATGAACAGTGCCTGACAATGTTCTGCGAAGGGAACGGTAAGAATGGAATGATTAAGCACAATGACCAGTTCAGAGGGGTAACACATAGCTATCTTAAGGGAATCGGGGTTGCAGGTTCTCACTTTAACTTTGTAAATCCGGATTTTTACAGGCTTGTACCGTGGGAGGGAGACGGATACAAACCGGTAGGTTATGGGTTCAATTCCATTGCAGCCACTATTACAACAATTAACAGAATGGAAGCCGGCGCATCCGGACTTCCGGAAGAAAAAGCTATGGCTTTACGGCGCAGCACAATAGAAAGCACCGATAAAAAGGGAATTATAGCAACTCCTGCAAACAGTTTTATAAACGAGCTCGTTGTAGAGGCGGCACGCAGATCTATCCTAAACGACGGACTGGATGTTAAAATAAAATACGGAGATCATCCGCATATCGAGTAGACTCTATGAAAAACCTGGAATCTGTCCTTATAAAACCTGCAGGCCCTGATTGCAACATGGCCTGCACATACTGCTTTTACTCATCGAAATCCGGACTGTTTCCCGAAACAAAAATACACAGAATGGACGATTCCGTTTTAAAGCGAATGATAAGGCAGATCATGCATCAGGGTGGTTCCAACCTATCCTTCGGCTGGCAGGGGGGAGAACCGACCCTTATGGGAAGAGAGTTTTTCGAAAAAGCCGTAAACTACACAAGGATATACGGAAGAGCCGGACAGACGGTCGCTAACGGGCTCCAGACAAACGGAATACTAATAGATAAAAACTGGGCGGAATTTTTGTACGAGTATAAGTTTTTAGTCGGCTTATCCCTGGACGGTCCGAAACATATACATGACAGGTACAGGCTCCTTAAGGGAGGTAAGCCGAGCTGGGGAAAAGTCGTCCGTGCAAGAGATATTCTGCTTAACAGGGGCGTAGATGTTAATGCCCTGTCCGTAGTAACAGACTACTCGGTGAGGTATCCGGAAGAAATATATGAATTCCACAAAAATAACGGCTTAAACTATATGCAGTTTATACCCTGTGTAGAGGCAGATCCTCTTCATCCGGGCAGAATAGCAAATTTCTCTGTTACACCGGAAGATTACGGAAAATTTTTATGTAAAATCTTTGATCTATGGGTATCGGATTTTAAAAAGGGAACTCCCACAACCTCTATAAGGTGGTTCGATTCCATTCTTTTCACATATGCGGGTATGGAAGCTCCGGAATGTACTCTACAGAAAGAATGCGGCAAATACGTTGTAATAGAACATAACGGGGATGTATATTCCTGTGATTTTTTTGTTGAACCCGGGTGGAAACTTGGAAATATCACAGACGGAAGAATAATCGATATGCTTAACAGCCCGCTTCAAAAAGAATTCGGTTTACGCAAAACCGACCTTCCACAGGAATGCCTGAACTGCCCATGGCTAAAGCACTGCTGGGGCGGCTGCCCTAAATACAGGCAGTACAGCCCCAAAACCAATTTAGTTCACCCAATTATAAACACCTCCGGCACCGAGAGAGCACAAAACAAAAAGGCCACCTATCTCTGCGCGGCTTATAAAATATTTTTCGGCCACGCAGATTCAACCTTTAAAAAACTTGCCAGCAAGATTCCTTAAAAATCAAGGAGTTCCACTTTAAAGATTAAAAAGGAATTCGGCGGAATTATACCGGGATAACCCCTTTTGCCATATCCAAGTTCAGGAGGTATTATAAGCAGCCGCTCTTCTCCCTTTTTCATAGCTTTTAAAGCTTCGTTCCAGCCCTCTATAACCTGCCCAATCTTAAATGTTGCAGGTTTGCCCCTCTTGTATGAACTGTCGAAGAGTTTCCCGTCTAAAAGCTTCCCCTCATAATTAACAGTCACAGCCGTTCCGTCTGCAGGGCTGCTGCCTCCCGTGCCTTTTTTTAAAACTACATACCTGAGGCCGCTCTTTGTTTCTACAGCATTCGGCCATTTTTCATTAATCATCTTTAAATCCATTGCTCTTTTCTCCTTAACTTTTCTCACTATATCTGCCTTTGCTGTTTTTACAAGTTTATCAAAAGCAGCCTGCGTTGCTTTAAATCTTTCGGCTTCTGAGCCTATTCTTAATATTCTTACCGTTTTAATAGTATCACCCTGCCCAATTGCGCTAACGACATTCTGCCCTTCTACAACATGCCCGAAAACAGTATAATAGCCGTCCAGCCACGGGGTCGCTGCATGGGTTATAAAGAACTGGCTCCCGTTAGTATTGGGGCCTCTGTTCGCCATGCCTAGAATCCCAGGTTTATCGAATTTAAGGTCGGAACGGACTTCGTTTGGGAATTCATAACCCGGGCCTCCCGCCCCTGTACCGAGAGGGTCGCCGGACTGTATCATAAAATTAGGTATAACCCTGTGGAATTTTACACCGTCATAGTAATGCTTTCCTTCTTTATTTTTAAATTTAATTGTACCTTCTGCCAATCCCACAAAGTTCATAACTGTCATAGGAGTTTTCTTATACTCAAGTTCCAGTATAATCTCACCCTTACTTGTTTCCATAACGGCATAGAGGCCGTTGGGCAATCCTTTTGTTCCAGCCGACAAATAATTTATTGGCAGAACAAATGCTGTAAGCAGCAGAACAAAAATAACAAGCTTTTTCAATTTTATCTCCTCACAATAATAAATTTAATAGTAGATTTTACAGCTCTACAAGAGCTCTTTTCCTGTTGTTGTTCCGATAAAACGGCCATGGATAACCCCGCGCGTACTTATAAGGGAATCGGCCAGCCTCTGTATCTTTTTAGCCTTTCCCTTTAACACAATAACCTCAAGGCAGTTATGCTCATCAAGATGAATATGGAGCGATGAAACTATGCATCTGTAGTCATGATGCTGAACATCTACAAGTTTCTGGGATAGTTCATGCCTGTGATGATCATAAACCAAAACTGCTACACCGGCTGTTTCGGCATCGCCCTCCAGCCACTCTCTCTGTACAAAGATATCGCGTATTAGATCACGCACAGCCTCTGACCTATTGGAATAGCCCTCCCCGGCTATTAAAGCATCAAACTTTTTAAGAAGGTCGTCCTCCAAAGATATGCTGAACCTTTTAAGCATAATTTATAAATCTCCGCATATCCTTAATATCTTTAACATCCTTAATAAAAATATCCGTCATATACTTATATTGTTCCTTTAACGTGTTCTACGAATTCCTTTAGCTGCCTGTTTTCTTCCCGAAGTCTCTCTATCTCATAAATCATCCATAAAAAGTCTTCATTGCCGTCCTCTATGTCGTACATTAAGTCAGAAGCCGGATTATATGAACTGTAATAAATATTGTTCTTTTTCTTCTTGGCTTTTATTACTTTTAGTCTGTCTTCCATTAATTCAAATCCAATAAAGAGAAGTTATACCAGAAACACAATTTCGTCCAGCAAAATATACCTGCAAGTCTAGTCCCAGTTTTTTGCAAAGCCAAACCGGATAATATTATAGACTGTAAGCAGAGAAAGTGAAAGAAGAGCATACCTAAGCCCCAATACTTCCTGTTTTGCCAAAAAGCCTATTAAAGGCTGAACCGCAGAAACGGCAAGCCCCCCCATCGCAATAAGTGCCCCCACAGCAAAACCGTTGGAACCGCTGTATCGTGCACCGGCAACCGAAACTATTGTAGGCCAGACAGGCCCCATACCTATTCCCATAAACAGTATCGAAGGGAACACAACCCATAACTTTAAAGTACTGAAAGCCAAAAGCTGAAACATAAGGGTTAAAGAAAAAGAAAAGAGAAGAATGTGCCTGCTTTTAAATCTGTTAAAACCGGAACCAACCGCAAACCTGCTTATGCCGAGTCCAGTCCAGAAGAGTGCAATACAGACAGGCCCCGTTTTTACAGAGAGGCCGAGAAAATTTGTGCCGTACTTTGCAAGCCAGCTTACAGTTCCCATCTCCGATGCAACATAGGCAAAGAGCCCTGCAGCAAGCAGTTTCCAGTTTCTGTCGGATAGAAGATCATGAAGATTGATATTTACCGCCGATGGAGCCATGGCCCGTTCCGTTTTTAGAAAAAGAAATCCCACAGACAAAAATATACCCAGCAGACCCGCCGTTAAGAAAATGGCAAACAGATCCATGGAGGGAAACAGTCTGTAGAGAACAACAATTAAAAAAGGCCCCCCGGCTGCGCCTATGGAAAAAAACGTCTGTGAAATATTCATAACAGAACGTTCTTTTCCGGGGAATGAGTCGGATAAAAGAGCGGATGTCTGCCCCTCTACCGTACCCATTCCTATCCCGAAAAGAATAACGGCAAATGTACGAACCCAGAAACTCCCCACAAAAGCTGAAATAAGGAAAGGAATCCCCAACAGCAGCGCTCCCCCTGCAAGGACAAAACGCTTCCCCACCCTGTCTGTAAGCAGACCTATAGCGGCAGAGGTAAATGGAAACATAATAAATAAAAAGGAGAGTAGAATTCCCTGTTCAAAGGATGTAGCATTAATCTGCGACAGCACCGCAGGAAATACCTGGCCGTTAACGGAAAGCACAAGAATAGCGGCATAGGATATAAACAGTGTAA
>QNBI01000025.1 GCA_003641675.1 Spirochaetota bacterium
ATATATGGACCGGAATTGCAACAACCTTTGCAGTATTCAGAGAAACATCCGTACTTATGACAGGGATATTGTATCCCGCCCGTGTAGGTACTGCCTTTACTGTAGAAATCGGTTCTATGGAAATGTCCGGCCAGCTGGATGCTCTGCGGCTTATGGCTGTAGAACCTACTCAGCATATAGTAATACCTCGTGTACTTGCTTCTATACTATCCCTTGTTTTCCTAAAAAGCTTGTCCGACGGACTGGCAATAGCATCCACAATGTTTTTCCTGAAGCAGTGGTTCGGAGTTGCATACCCTATTTTCCTGGAGCATGCCTTTGAATTTTTAAAATCGCCCATTCTCACGCAGTCCTTTATAAAAGCAGGAATTATAGGTTTTTTTATTTCGTTGAATGCCTGCGGTCTGGGTTATTACTTTAAAGGCGGGGCCGTTGAGTTAGGTAAAACCACTACGAAATCAACAGTTATAAATTTTATCTATGTTTTAATGATAGACCTGATTTTCCAGGTTGTAATGCAAACAACAGGCTGGGGAACAGTATGATAGATGTTAAGGATCTGCACGTTTCTTTTAACGACAATCATGTGCTAAAAGGGTTAACCACATTAATAGAGGAGCAGCAGGCAACGGTAATAATAGGTAGAAGCGGCATAGGCAAATCCGTATTTTTAAGATCCCTATGTGGTTTAATTACTCCCCAAAAAGGTACAATACTAATAGATGAGGAAGACATAACAAATTGCTCACGTAAAAAAATGCTTAAAATAAGGAACAAAATAGGGATGCTCTTCCAGGAAGGGGCCCTTTTTGACTCCCTTACCGTATATGATAATGTAGCCTTTCCCTTAACCTATCATAAACTCATGGACAGAGCTGCAATTGATAAAAAGGTCCGTAAATATTTAGAGCTTGTTGAGATGCAGAATTTTCTGGAAGCTATGCCTTCGGAACTTTCCGGAGGAATGAAACGCAAAGTTGCCATAGCGAGGACTATGATTTTAGAACCTAAATATCTTTTCTACGACGAACCGACAAGCGGACTGGACCCTTACAGCGCCGCAATAGTCGAAATTATGATAAAAAAGCTCCAGGAGGAGTTAAATATCACCTCATTAATAGTTACACATGATATTGACCTCACCAATTTTATAGGAGATTCAATTGCACTTTTGGAAGATGGTTTTATTATAGAGAAAACCAGTAAGGTTGAGGCTTTCAAGAAAAACTCTTTGATATACGAACATTTTATTAAAAAAAGAGAAAGGATCCAGCAGGTAAATGGCTATTAAAGCAAATAAAATTATAAGAGTGATTATAATGTCACTGGTGGCAATCGGAACGGCTGCTCTTTTATACCTCATGATTAACAATTTCCAGTTTAGAAAAGGTACATCCATAAAGGTACTCTACGATCGTATCGGAGCGTTAAATGTAGGGTCATGGGTCAGAAAATCCGGAGTAAAGGTAGGTTCTGTAACTAAGCTGGAGATAAACAAAAAAGATCAGCGCTCGGTCTATGTAACCATAACAATGAAGCCGGGGCAGATAGTGAGGAAAGCGGACCGTTTTGCTATAGTTGTACGCGGTATTATGGGAGATCAGTATATCGAAATATTTCCCGGGCCGTTAAATTCTCCGCCGGTTCATGAAGGTTATGTTTTTAAGGGAGAACCTATGCTGGATACATCTTCGCTCCTTACAAGCGGCATGGATATGCTTAAAGATGTCGGCAAAAGCATAAAAATTATTGCAGATATCCTGACAAGCAACAAATCATCAATAAACAATACAATACTCAATCTGGAAGACGCAAGTAAAAGCCTGGATACTTTTATAAAGCAGACTAAAAAACTTACAGACACAATTCCGGAGATAACAGAAACGATAAAAACCACACTTGCACGTATAAACGACCTCACAGCGTCACTACAGGAAAATATCGGGGGAACCCTTAAAAGCGAAAATAAAAGTATTAAAGAAACAATCGATAACCTGAACTCTATTACAAATAGCGTTAAATTAATGGTGGATGCATTGTCACAGCAGTCATCACTCGTAACTACTATGAGTGATCCAAAATTAAGCAGGCAAATCGAAGATACATTGGGCAACCTAAAGAAAGTGTCTGATAATATTATGGATATTAGTAATACTCTGCAAAAAACGGTAAACGATCTCTTAGGACCTGTTAACAATGGGCAATAATTCTTTTAGAGTATATACATAATTGCAGTCGATATCATTCTATAAAAAATACATCGCAACAGAAAACGATTCGGGAAGAAGACTCGACAGAATTATTAGGAAAATGCTCTATGACTACCCCCTTGCAGAAATTTATAGATTAATACGTGTGGGGGCCATAAAGGTTAACGGTAAAAAAGAATCACCCTCCTATCGCGTTAAAAAAGGAGAAGAAATAGAAATTAGTGAAAACATTAAAGCGAAAAATCCCTCCGCCCGGTATAATGAGTTAAAGAAGGAAAATTTCTTTACCGGCAAAAAAAGAGTTAAAAGATGGTTTCTGTATAAGAGCAGCTCACTTATTGTATTAAATAAGCCAAGAGGCATCCGGGTCCACGGGCATCTGTCTCTGGATACAGCAGTGCAGGAGTACCTTAAGGATAATACCGATAAAAATGCCGAATCCCTTTCCTTTAAACCGGGACCTGCAAACCGTCTGGATACAAACACTTCCGGAATTGTTATTTATCCCCTTTCGCTAAAAACGACACAGAATATTGCACGATGTCTGCACGCTCATAGAACCGTGAAAATATACATAGCGCTTGTAGAGGGAAACCTGTCCAGAACTGAAGTTTGGTCGGACAAAATAGGCAGGAACAGGATTAAGCGTATTTCGTATGTATCGGGAGGAGAAGAAACCAAGACAGCAATTACAAAAGTATATCCGGTTGCATCCAGAGAAAACAGTACATTAACTCTGTGTTTCCCGATAACAGGAAGAACGCATCAGATAAGGCTGCAGTTCTCATCGCACGGTTATCCCCTTTTGGGCGATATAAAATACGGAGGTGCAAAGAAAAGTGAGGGATACCTCCTTCATGCCGCATATATGGGCCTGCAAAATTGCACAGAGTATTCGGGCCCTTCCGAATTTTATGCACCTCTTTCAAAATTTCAGGAAGAATATTTAAAGTATTATTTCGGGAAAAACATTATACATAAATGTCACGATATGATAGAAAGAATTAAAAATAATGGCTTTTTATGATTATCTTTATATAGGTTGGGTTAAATATGTTTTCATTAAAAAAAATATACCATCACATTGTGTGGGTCTTCCAGGGGGTGCAGGTTTTTGCTCTTGTCGGGAAAAGCGGCAGCGGCAAGAGTTTCCGCGCTCAGCTTGTTGCCGATAAATACGGGATAGACTTTATAATTGATGACGGCCTGCTTATAAGGGGTGAAAAGATTGTAGCAGGAACCTCTGCCAAAAAAGAGAAAGGTGTTCTGACTGCAATAAAAACTGCACTCTTTGCAAATAAGGACCATGCAGATGAAGTAAGAAAAACTCTGGAACGAGAAAAGTTTAAAAGAATACTTATAATAGGTACTTCAATTCCCATGGTTAAAAAAATAGCCTCTACACTAAACCTGCCTCAGCCCACCCATATTATTAAAATACAGGATATTGCAACTCTGGATGAAATAGAAAAGGCAAGAAGGTCGCGTGACGAAGAAGGTAAACATATAATCCCGGTTCCTGCTATAGAAATTAAGAAAAATTATCCCCATATATTTTTTGAGTCCATTAAAGTCCTCTTAAAAAGGAAATTCTCTATTTCCAAAAAAAATAAAGAATTTGAAAAAACAGTAGTGCGCCCCGATTACAGCAGAAAAGGCAAAGTTGCCATTTCTCAGGAAGCCCTTACACAAATGGTTCTTCACTGTGTTAATGAATTTGACTCTTCGATTAAGGTATCAAAGATAATTATAAAAAATGAAAGCGATAAATATATCTTTAATGTATTCCTCGATATTCCCTACGGAACCCAAATTTCAGGGGACGTTCACCGGCTTCAGAGATACATAGTGGAAAATATTGAACGTTTTACAGGAATTATCATAGATGAAGTTAATCTCACCGTAAGCAAAATATCTTTTATGAAAAAAATCTTTAAAAAAAATTCTTCCGGTACAACTTAGTGCATAAATTGCCATTTCATAGAACAAAGGAAATAAAAGTATTTGACATCCATATTAACTCTGAATAAGATAAGATTCAGGAGGAAACATGAGAAAATTCCCTCTTTTTGTTATTTTCAGTTTATTTTTAAGTTCTGTCCTTGTTTTTCCAGTATTTTCTGAAATCAGCAGTTTTTTTACCGAGGAAACAGCACACTATAAAATTTACTCTGATGATAGCATAATTAGAGCCGGCGAAATAGCAAAAGAAATGGAGGCCTGTTTAAATGTCTATAATAACATAATGCACTTAGACCTTTCTCCTCTTAATGTAAAACTTAAGGTACGTATATTCAAATCCAAAGAATCATTCGATACTTACCTGAATTCACTTATTAATCAAACCCGGGATGATTTTGTCTATATTCACTATACAGACCTGGGAAAATCGGAATTAGTAGGTTTTGAAAAGGCTAATAAGGCAGATTTTAATTCCTCTCTTATACATCAGGGGTTTATTCAGTTTATAAAGGCGCTTATCCCAAATGCACCTATCTGGCTTAGAGAGGGTATTGCCGCTTATATTGAAAATGCTCACTATAATCCTGCGACTGCAGATTTCACATGGAGACCAAATCTCGTATGGCTCGATTCTTTAAAGGAAATTCTAAAGGGCAATGGAAACTTTATACCTTTAAATAAACTTTTAACTATGAATAAAGAAGAAGCGCTTAAAAACATCTCTGTATTTTATCCGGAAGCATGGGGAGTTGTACAATTTTTAAGCAGCACAAATAATAAGGAATATAACCGTATTTTGTGGGATTCCATAAGCGCACTAACACCGGGCGCTGCACTGTATGAGAATTCCGAATATGTTGTAAAACGGGCATTCTCATGGGCAGATACAGATACACTTAAGAAAGATTTTAGTGAATTCATGGGTTCATTAAAAACCTTTACCGATTATGTTAAAGACGGCATAGACCTATATAGTAAGGGTAATTTAACAGGTGCGGAAAAATCTTTTAAAGAGGCCGTTAAAATTGAACCCGACAATCACATTCCATACTACTATATGGGACTAATAGCTTATGCAAGAAAAAAATACAACACAGCGGAGGAGTTTTATAAAAAGGCCTGTAAACTTGGGACGGAAACCGGTTTAATAAATTATGCGCTGGGTGTAAACGCTTTTGCTGCAAATAAATATAACACTGCTTCCGAATATCTTAAAAAAGCAAAGGCAGCGGATAATAAAACCTACGGATCGAAAGTAGATACATTGCTAAAGAGAATAGAGCTGCTAAGGTAGAACCTTACTCTATACTCTAAACAAAACTACTAATTTGTTGTAACTTCTAAATATAATTTTTAAGGAGAGCAGTATGCCAAATGTAGAGATTAAAACTGTAAATACAAACAGAGAGAGACTTCGATTTATAAAAATGCCGTGGCCTATATATAAAAACGACCCTCATTGGGTACCTCCTATAATTGCCGACCAGAAAAGTTTTATAAATCCCAAAAAAGGCGTCTTTTTCGAACACGGAAAGGCTAAACTCTTTTTAGCGATACGTGACGGGAAACCTGTAGGAAGAATATCCGCACATATAAATACCCTGCACGATGAAATTTATAACGACGGAAAAGGATTTTTCGGTTTTTTTGAATGCGAAAATAACCAGGAAACAGCTGATATGCTTTTTCGAGCAGCAGAGCATTATCTAAAAAGTCAAAACAGAAAGTTTGTAGAGGGTCCAATGAGTTTCGGTATATACGATGAAATCGGCCTTCTTGTCGATGGTTTCGATACAGACCCCTATGTTTTAAATGTTCATAATCCTGAGTATTACCAGAAACTCGTTGAAAATGCGGGATATAAGAAATCGGTAGATTGGTATGCATACAGAGGAGCCACCAACCAGAAGGTAGATGAAAAGATGTATCAATTTAAAGACAGAGTCATGAAACAGCCCGGATTAACTATAAGGAAAATTTATCCGCACGAGAATTTTAAACGGGATGCTGCAATTGTAAAGCATATTTTCAGCACTGCATGGAACAAGAACTGGGGTCATGTGCCTTTAACAGATTCAGAATTTAATAGAATTGCAAAGGAGTTAACAAGGCTTGTCGTTCCGGATCTATCATTTATAGCAGAGATAAACGGCCAGGCGATAGGGTTTGCCCTTTCAATCTACGATGCCAATGTTGCAGTTAAGAAAATAAACGGAAGGCTTTTTCCAGTCGGTTTTATTAAACTCCTTACAAATTTAAAGAAAACGGACAGGTTCCGTCATATATTAATGGGTGTGCTGGAAGAGTACAGAAGCAGAGGGATTGAAATAGCATTTTATGTTAATATTGCCGAACAGGCTTACAAATTAGGTTTTTCCGAAATTGAGATGTCTTTAATAGTTGAAAATAATGAACCAATGCGCAATTCATTAAAGCATCTTCCCGTGGAGATATATAAAACTTACAGAATCTACACAAAAGATCTTTAGCAGAGGATAAACTAATGAAAGCAGGCATAACACCCAGACTCTTAAAAGGGTTTAGAGATTTTCTGCCGAAAGAGGAAATCCGGAAGGGTGAAATAATCACCGAACTTGAGAGAATTTTCCGTTTATTCGGATTTGTACCGATAGACACTCCTATCCTGGAATATACAGATATCCTACTTGGAAAAGGCGGAGGAGAAACAGATAAACAGGTTTACAGATTCTTAGATCACGGGAAACGCGATGTTTCCATGCGCTACGATTTAACAGTACCCTTTGCCAGGTTCATGGCTATGCACAGAAATGAACTTTACCTTCCCTTTAGAAGGTATCATATAGCAAAGGTATTCAGAGGGGAAAATACTCAAAGGGGCAGGTACAGAGAATTTACCCAATGCGATTTTGATATTGTAGGCTCGGATTCCATCTCTGCGGATTTTGAAATATTATTCTTAATGTTTACAAGTTTAAAGAGCATAGGGCTTGACCGTTTTAAAATTCACATTTCCGACCGCAATCTTTTTAACATGCTGCTCGACAAATTGGAGATTAAAGACCATTCTGTCGAAATTCTGCGGATAGTGGACAAGATAAAAAAAATAGGTCCGGATAAAGTTAAAGCCCTTCTAGGTGAAATTACAGATGAATGGAAAACAGATTCGATAATGGAATTTATTACTCCCCGGGGAGACTTTTATGACTCAATTAAAATCATTAAAAAAAGTGCAGGGTTCCCGGACAGCAGCATAACAAGGCTGGAAGAGGTATGGAAAATCATAGAAGCCCTTGATATAAGTTCAAGCTTCGCCTTTGATCCTTCCATTACAAGAGGGCTGGATTACTATACGGGGATTGTTTTTGAAACATACTTAGAAGATATTCCTTCTATTGGTTCCGTATGTTCCGGCGGAAGATATAACAACCTAGCCGCTCTATATACAAAAAATAACATTCCCGGAGTCGGCTCATCCATAGGCCTTGACAGATTATTGGCCGCTTTCAATAAGCTCGCATTGGAAGCAAAAACGCTCACCGTTCCTCAGGTAATAATACTCAACATGGATAATTCTCTTCTAAGCTATTACCATCGGTTAGCTGTCCGTCTAAGAGAAGAAAATATCTCCGTAGAAATATACCCTGATAAAAAAAAGTTGGCCCAGCAGTTTCTATATGCTGAAAAAAAGAATATACCCTTTGCCCTTATCTGCGGTGATGAGGAGAAGTCACAAGGCGTTGTAGCGATAAAAAACTTAAAAACACGGAAAAGCTATCCGGCGGTTAGAGCCGATACCGTTCAAGATATGCTAAAAGAACTTCTTCTGTAACTCTAAGCGATTCTGCTGAGAGAGCATCCGAAGTATCCCCCTGTGTATGCCACTGCGGATAATCTATGTCAATTAGTATTGCAGAGCTTATTTTTTTTCTCAAAAACGGGTAATGGTCACTTATAATATATTTGTATTTGGTATTATTGATTTTTGTAAAAGGTTCATACCTTTTCTTAGTTCCTATTTCTCTTATTTCTTCCGTCAGCTTTAAGCTTCCTGTATGAGAAAGTGCATTAAGGTCATAATCGAACACCATATCTTTCCCGCCAACCATATCGAGGATTATTGCTTCCTCCGGCTTTTCCGGTACTGTATTATCTACATAAAATTCCGCTCCTACGGAAAACTGATAATTTTCCATACCGCCGATATCCTCTGCATCGAAAAAAACCACAAAAATATCCCTTCTATATTTAATTTCTTTAAAGAGTTTTAAAAGATTAAGCAGCACTGCCGTTCCGGAACCGCCGTCATTCGCCCCTGGTATTGGTTTGTTCTTAAGTCTTGGGTCTTTTTCCCTGTCTCCGATAAGCCTTGTATCAAAGTGAGTGCCTAAAAGTACAGGTTTACCATACTGCGACCGCAAAACGGCTATAATATTAGTACATTCTATTTCATTTCCCTTTAAAATTATCTTAAAATTCTGTTTATATACCTCATCGCAGAACCCTGCTGCCGCGTCAATTATATGCTTTTTTAGTATTTTATGCGCTTGCGAACCAGGAAATCTGGGACCAAGGGATTCCTGCCAACGTATATTTTCTAAAATTTCATGCCCGTCCGATTTTATATGTAAATTCATGTTTGTATATTCGCTTTCATTTTCCGCTAAAAAGCTTAAATTTTATTTCTTTGGATTTAAGAAAGAGCTTAACCTCTTTTACACCTCTTTTAGAAAATGCCTCGAAGGATGCATCTTCTAAAATTCTCACAAGCGTGGATTCCAGACCCCGTGCACCTGTCTCCTTTTTTAAACTCTCATCTATAACCGTCTGTATTACTTCATCATCTATCTCCAGACTTATGCCATCAAGGGCAAACTCATTTTCGTACTGTTTTAAAACCTTTTTTCTCAATATCTCGTTTAAACTTGACCGGTTTAAAGCATGAAAAGGAATTACTCTTTTAAACCTTCCAATCAGCTCCGGAAGAAATCCATACTGCTGAAAATTTTTAACAGGCTCTATTTCTTCTATGCTGTAATTTACTGCAATTCCCCTGTTACCTTTAGAGAGCGAATTTCTTCCGAATCCTATGTGCTCTCCGTTGTTTTCATTAATCATGCCGTTAAGTCCGGAAAACGCCCCACAGCCTATAAAAGTTATATCCGCAGTTGAAATGACCGTTTTCGGCGCATAATCGGCATGACTCAAATCCAGAGGGACAGGGATTTCGGCAGTTTCCAGCATTTTTAGAAGCTCCCGCTGTACACCAAGACCGGAAACATCTTTTGTAGTTCCCGCCCCTGCAAAAAGGGCATTATTTTGACCCGATGAAAGCTTATCGAATTCATCAAGACATACAATGCCTAAAGAAGCCGTTACCGGATTAAAATCGGAAACGTACAAGAGATGCGTCAATATAAAGCTTGCGTCCTGCCCGACATATCCTGTTTCTGAATATCCTGTTATATCAATAATCAGAGTTGGAAGCTTAAGTATTTTCTCAAACAAAAGCTCCACCAGATAGGTTTTACCGCAGCCTGTGGGACCTACAAAGAGCATATTTGTTTTAGGCGGAAGGGTTTCCCTTTCTGCTCCTTCCACATAAATATTCTTAATTCTCTTTATATGCCTATATGCCATTAACGAAGATGCCTTCACCGCCCTGCCCTGGCCGATATAGCCGTTGCTCCGAAGCTGTTGTTCAATCTCCTTCGGAGTCATCAAGGGAATACCTTTTACAAACCTTACTGTTTCCTCTTTAAAGTTACGTTTTTCAAGGGGCATGCTTTAATCCTTTTCTTAAATTTAATTTACCACTCTTATTTTAAAAGGACAAGAAATAATAAATATGATAAACTACCTAACTATGAATCCTTTTAAACTCCCAATCCATAAACAGCGCAGTAAAATACTAAAAGCATTAAAACACAACCAGGCTATTGTTGTTGAAAGCCCTACAGGTTCAGGGAAGACAACACAGATCCCTCAGATTCTTTTTAATGAAGGGTTTGCAGAAAATGGGATTATCGGTGTAACGCAGCCGAGGAGAATCGCCGCTGTATCTGTATCCAGATTTATTGCAGAGCAGATGAAAACACGTATTCCCAAAACCGTCGGCTATAAAATGCGTTTCGAAGACATGACAGATTCTTCCACCAAAATAAAAATAATGACAGACGGTATACTCCTGCAGGAGTTGAAAGCCGACTATAATCTATCCAACTACAGTGTAATAATGGTGGATGAGGCGCATGAGCGGAGTCTTAATATAGATTTTATTCTCGGCCTCTTGAAAAACATACTTAAAGTCCGCCCTAAATTTAAAATTATTATATCGTCTGCAACAATAAATGCTGAGGTTTTTTCGGAATACTTTGACGGATGTCCGATAGTAAAAATCGAATCGGAAGCTTACCCGGTAAAAACCATATACACTCCACCTGTGCCGGAAAATGATCCCAATGCCATGTTAAAAAAAATAGTAGAAATAGTCGAAGACACAGAAAAAAAACAGATTAAAGGAGATATACTAATTTTTTTATCCGGCGAAAGGGCTATTAAAGAATGTATATCCGAGCTAAAGAGCTCTAAATATTCAAAAAAATTAAAAATACTTCCGCTCTATTCAAGACTTTCAACGGATGAACAGGAAAATGTATTTAAAAAATACAGGGGAAAGAGAAAGATTATTGCGGCAACCAATATAGCTGAAACAAGCGTTACAATAGACGGAATCACAGTAGTAATCGATCCGGGCTACGCAAAAATGAACTTCTTTCATCCGGATACATACACCTCCTCACTGGTGGAAGTTCCTATCTCCCGTGCATCGTGCAATCAGAGGAAGGGAAGAGCAGGTAGAACAAAACCTGGTATCTGTTTCCGCCTCTATACAGAACGCCATTATATTTCAAGACCCCTCTTCACAAAGGAAGAAATCTACAGGACAGACCTGTCCGAAGTAATATTAAGAATGGCGGAAATCGGAATTAATGACTTTGAAAACTTTGATTTCATTTCGCCTCCGGGCAGAGAAGAAATTATCAGCGCAATAGATACATTAAAACTGCTCGACGCTCTCGATTACAACCGTGAATTAACCGAAACAGGCAGAATGATGACGCTTTTTCCGATTCTTCCCAAACATTCA
>QNBI01000026.1 GCA_003641675.1 Spirochaetota bacterium
TGTAGAAAACGGAAAACATCTTGTGGATATGCGGGTCTATTCGCCTTTTAGGCTTAAAAAGTTAAAGAGATTGCCGTCGGATAATATAAAGATTATAAACGGGGATATGGTTGAACTTGCGGATAAAATATCCTTAGAAGTAGCATACTATGACCCTCCGTATAATAAACGCCAGTATTTCAGTAATTATCATCTGCTGGAAAATCTTACACTCTGGGAAAAGCCTCAGGTATTCGGAAAAACAAAAAAGTATAGGGATAAGGAACTGCTAAGCCGTTTCTCCAAAAGCCGTGAGGTAAGAGGCGCTTTCAATGAACTTATAGGCAAAACAAATGCAGCCCGGATATTTATTTCGTATAATTCCGAAGGTCTGCTTAAACTTAATGAACTTAAAAGAATTGCAGGGGATTATGGAAGAGTTGAAACTTTTGAGTATTCATATAGAATTTTCGGAAACGGTGCCGGCGTTTCCTTAAAAAGGCCGGTTACCGAGTATCTTATAAAAATAGAGAAGTTTTAGCCGGACAGAGGATTTAAGTAAAATTTGAGTAAAATAGAATATTTTGATAAAAGCGGTAATTCCCGCGGGTATTACTCTACAACCAACAGGGTTAATGATTTAACAGGCAAGGAATGGCTTTTCTGGACCCGTTCTGTAATAACGAAGGTTTATCCGCCGAACCTGCAGCATAATTTAAGACGCCGGCACGGGGGGCAGAAGCCGCCGGATTTATGTGCGGATTTAATAAAAGTATTCACAAAGAAGGGAGAACGGGTGCTGGATCCGTATATGGGAGTAGGCGGGACCCTTTTAGGTGCAGCTATTGCAGGCAGGAAGGCGCTTGGAATAGAAATTAACAGTAAATGGATTAACATTTACAGGGATGTATGCAGGCTGGAAGGTTTAAATGAGTTTAAAACAATATCTGGCGATTGCAAAATTATTCTCCGTGATATGCTTAAAGATAAAGGCAGAGAAGGGGAATATGATATGGTGCTCACCGATGTTCCGTATTGGAATATGGACAGGGTGGAAAGGTCCATGGGCACATATAAGAAGGTCGGTGAAGAGGGACATGAAGTAAAAAGGACAAAACTTTCTGTATTTAACGATGAGGAAGGAGGAACTTTTAAAAGTAAAGATGACTGGCTTAACAGAGTAAAAGAAGTAATTGATTTTTCTTCCGGACTTTTAAAGAGAAATAAGTATATATTAATTTTTATAGGTGACATGTACTATAAAGGCCGGTATCATTGCCTCTCCGCAGAACTGGCAGATAAAATTTCCGAGATAGAGGGACTTGTCTGGAAGGCTAATATAGTATGGTATGACGTTTCAAAAAAACTCCATCTATACGGGTATCAGTATTCATATATACCGTCTATGATTCATCAGAATATTCTTGTTTTTCGCAAAGAAAAATAAATAATTTATTTGGTTTTTTTAGATCTCTCTGTCGATTAAGAAGTATAGATTTAATTTTAAAGGGAAGTATTTAAGCATGAAAAGATATTTCTATAGTATAATTCTCGGGGTATTGTTGATTTTTTCTGCTGTGTGTGCAGCTTCCGCTTCTTCTCTGTACACAGCCGATGAAAATAAAGACGGGAAACCGGACCAGTGGTACAATATGGATTCAAAAACTGTGCGTCACCTGGAAGCAGACAGGAATTTTGACGGCAAAGTTGATTACATAGCGGATTTTAATGAGAAGGGCAAAATGGTTTCGCAAAAGTTTGATTACAACTATGACGGTGTTATGGATGATTTTTACTATTACAAAGACGGTGTTCTTGAGAAACAGGAAATAGATTCCAATTACGATACAAAAATAGATATATGGATATACCTCTATAAAGGTGTTTATATAAAGAAGTATGAAAAAGACACGGATCATGACGGCAAACCGGATATTATTAAGGATTATGAAAAGTAGACTATGGAGAAAAGGTGCTACACCGGGTATCATACTATAGAAGAACTACTTAAACAAAAGGGGATTTCCGGTACTCTCGCGGTATCAAAGGAAAACAGAAAAGTGCTTTCACTTATACAGCTTGCCGAAAGGAAAGGTGTTAAAGTTATCCGTATATCCGAAAATGAGATGGACAGAATATGCGGATGGAATGTTCGTACCGGGGCATATAGTGCAGGAAGCAGCGGGGGGCCTAAAAAACACAGAGAAATTGCACTTATACTGTCAAAAATGCCGCAGAAAAAAAGCGCAGATTTTAACGATGCCCTTAATAAATTAACCAAAAACGCAGCTCTAATTCTTGTTCTTGATGAAATCACAGACCCGCAGAATTTTGGCGCAATACTTCGGTCGGCAGATCAGCTTTCCGTCGATTTAGTTGTTGTTTCGTCAAGAAAATCGGCGGAGACGAATGAAACTGTGGTAAAAGTATCATCCGGAGCGGCAGTATATGTACCGGTAGCAGTTGTATCGAATATCGTGCAGGCAATTGAGAAACTTAAAAAGTACGGTTTCTGGGTTTACGGTGCTGATATGTCGGGAATATCTATCCTTAAAACAAATTTAAAGGGAAAAACCGCAGTTGTTATGGGAAGCGAGGGAAAAGGTCTCCGCAGGCTTATACGGGAAAGGTGCGATGCTCTTATTTCTATCCCTTCTTTCGGGCATGTAGATTCTTTTAATGTTTCGGTCGCGGCAGGTATTATTATGTACGAAACAAGACGCCAGCAGGGAATTCTGGATTAGGCTGTCATTAAGCTGTTTCTGTTAGTAGTTCGCTAATGACTAATAATTCTCTCTGCAAAATAAACGGCATTTAACAGACCCTGTATGCCTATGCCCATTGTTGCCATAGGCACTCCCTTGGGAAGCTGAAGCATGGAAAGAAGAGCATCTATCCCGGAGAGTTCTCCTACAGAAAGGGGGACTCCGATTACAGGCACTTTGGTCTGCGAAGCTACAATTCCGGGAAGAGCCGCTGATAGTCCTGCGGCGGCTATGATAACACGGAAGGATTTGCTGTTATTCTTTAAGTATTCCAGCAGTTCAGCGAGGTTTCTGTGGGCGGAAATGGCTTTTAATGTATAGCTAAATTGTTTTTCCTTAATAAGATCAATAGCTGGTTCTATTAGTTTTCTGTCGGATTCCGAACCTATTAAAAACAGTATGTCTTTCATAAAAAAAATTTTTTCCCTATATCGCTGCGGTACCAGGCGCCTTTAAAATTAACCTCGTCAACGGCAGTGTAAGCTTTTGCAGCTGCTGTTATAGTATCTTTGCCAAGGCCTACAACGGTAAAACACCTGCCTCCGCCTGTAAAAAGAGTGCCGTTATCATCCCTGTATGTAGAAGAGTGAAAGATTAAAAGGTCTTTGCCGTTGGCTTTTGGAAGTGATTCTACTATGATTCCTTTTCTGTACTGCCCGGGGTATCCTTTACTTGCGACTACAACACCCGCAGCGGATAGATTGCTGAAATCTATTTTTAGAGAATAGAGCTTCTGTTCGACAATCGCCTCACAGACATCTCCGATATCAGTATTAAGGAGGGGAATTATGACCTGAGTTTCAGGATCTCCGAAACGTACATTATACTCTAAAACTTTAGGGCCTTCTTCGGTTATCATTAAGCCGAAGTACAGTATTCCTCTGTAATTAATACCGTCTTCCGTGAGGGCTGCAAAGGTCGGTTCAACTATCTGTGCGGCTATTGTGTTGCTAAGGCGGCTGTCCACAATAGGAACAGGGCAGATAGATCCCATACCGCCGGTATTCTGCCCCTTATCCCCTTCACCTGCTTTTTTAAAATCGGCACAGGGAGGCAGAATCCTGTAATTTTTACCGTCGTATAAAGCAAAGACGGATACTTCGTAGCCTTCAAGAAAATCCTCTGCTATTAGTGAATCCGAATCCAGAATAGTTTTACCGAAAGACAGGGCTTCTTCTTTGAAATCCGTCTCGAGTACACCCTTGCCGCCTGCAAGTCCGCTCTTTTTTATAACAACTTTCCCTTCGCTTTGTTCTATATATTTCTTAAAATCATCGTATTTGTTAAAATAATGTGCTCTGGCAGTGGGAATTCCATGTTTCAGCATGAATTTTTTAGAAAAGCTTTTGCTGGACTCGAGAAGAGCTCCCTTTTGTACGGGACCTATTACGTGTATATTGCGCCTTTTTAGGAAATCTGCAATACCGGCGGCAAGCGGTGCTTCCGGGCCAACGAAAACGAGGTTAATTTTATTTTCTCTGCATATTTTATATACAGAGTCAAAATTATCAATTGAAATATCTGGAATATTTGTACAAACTTCTGCCGTGCCCGCATTTCCGGGGGCGCAGAAGAGTCCTCCTATCCTGCGGCTTCTGGAAAAACTCCAGGCAATAGCATGTTCTCTGGCGCCGGAACCAAGTATTAATACTCTCAAATCAACCTCCGGAAAAAACTGTTACTATAATACAGTACATATTTATTCACTGTGTATCAATGGCGGAAATGCCTTTTTCCTGTAAATACCATTGCAATTCCGTGCCTGTTTGCCTCTTCTATACTCTCATTGTCTCGTATGGATCCACCGGGCTGTATAACTGCCGTGCAGCCGGCCTTAGCTGCAAGAGCTACGGTATCTCCGAAAGGAAAAAATCCGTCCGAAGCCATTACAAAATTCTCAGGGGGGGCTTTCATTTTTTCTTTACCCCTTAGTGCAGTTTCAAGAGCTCCTACTCTGTTGGGCTGGCCCGAACCTATACCTGCAGTGGCTAATCCGTGCGCAAGTACTATTCCGTTCGATTTTACCATTCTGGCTACATTATATGCAAAAAGCAGATCATCCAGTTCATCTTTATCCGGCCTTCTTTCTGTTACATAGTCCAGTTTAAGAGGGTCTTCCAAACTGTCTGTTTCCTGTACTAAATAAAGCGGCCCGGAGCTGCGGAACTCCCATTTACTCAATAAAGCGAGGTTTCCTGTTAAAACTCTTAAGTTCTTTTTCGATTTAAATATTTTTTCTGCATCTTCTGTAATTTCCGGTGCAAGGAGAACTTCGAAGAAAAAACCCGAAATTTCATCGGCAAGAGCTAAATCCACCTTTCGGTTAAAGGCAAATATACCGCCAAAAGGTGATACCGGGTCGCCTGCAAAGGCGCGCAAAAAGTTATTTTTCATATCATCACCGACAGCTGCACCGCATGGAAGCTGATGTTTTACAAGTACAACTGCAGGTTCTTTAAAAGAAGCAACAAGATCCGCCGCGGTCTGCGAGTCAAGGATGTTGTTGTAGGAAAGCTGTTTGCCCTGAAGCTGTTTCATTCCGAGAAGGCCTTGATTGTTCTCTACCGGAAAATAGGCTTGCGGAACCTCCTTCGAAAATACCGCCGCTTTCTGGTGCGGATTTTCTCCGTACCGCGGTACAAATATCCTTTCCAGCTTAAGCTTAAGCTTAGAGTTAGGAGCTTCTATGTTAAAAATGTCGGGAAATCCTGAATTATCTGCGGTTTCTGTATCGGATATAAATTTCTCCAGTGTACTGTAAATTATAGAATCGTATTTGGATGTAAGTGCAAAAGCCTTAACTGCAAGTTTTAATTTTTCCGGCTCTGTAAGTTCTTTTCCCTTTGTTATCCGTTCCGCTATCCAGCTGTAGTCTTGAGGGCTGGAAATTACAGTAACGGAGTTAAAATTTTTAGAAGCGGCTCTTAACAGGGCAACGCCGCCTATATCTATATTTTCAATAAATTTTCCAAGCAGCAGGGTATTATCTATGGTAAAGGCGCCGCCGCCGGCGTTCTTTGCATTTTCCTCTTCCACTACTTTCTCGAAGGGGTAGAGGTTGCATATAAGAAAATCTATAGGTTTAATTTTCTTTTCCGTCATCTGCCTTACATGTTCCGGGTTTTCCCTGTCCATTAGAAGGCCACCGTGGATAAAGGGATGCAGCGTTTTAACTCTGCCGCCGAGTATTTCCGGAAATCCTGTAACGCTCTCAACAGAAGTTACTTCTATTCCGTGGTTTTCCAGATATTTTTTTGTTCCTCCGGTGGATAAAATACTGTAGCCTGCAGCAGTTAGCGCCCCAGCTATTTTTTCGGTACCGGTTTTATCCCATGTGCTTATAAGGGCATATCCTTTTTCCATTATTATACTCCTGTTTATTTTATTCCAGTTTTATTAAGCAATTCCAAAATTACTTGAGGATAATATAAATGTTCCAGTATGTGAATACGTTCCTCAATTTCTTTAAGTGTTTCTTTTCCGGAACGTACAAATGATTTCTGCAGTATTATTTTCCCCGTGTCCACTCCCGTATCTACGAAATGGATAGTAATGCCGAGTTCTTTGTCCTCTGAGTAATAGCTTTCCTCGATGCCTTTTGTTCCGGGGTACTTAGGCAATAATGAGGGATGAATATTGATAATTTTGTTACTGTATTCGGAAACAAAAAGGGGTGTAAGTATTTTCATAAACCCTGCAAGTACAACAAGATCTATTCTGTGGAGTTTTAGAAGCTCTATCATTTTTTCTTCCGCATCGTGTCTGGATTTACCTGTGTAATTAATAAGATACTTTATAATGCCCAGCCGGTCTGCCCTTTTTAAGACAAAGGCGTTTTTATTATTGCACAGAAGAAATTTAAGCGAATGTTCTGTACCTGCAAGCTCTTTGGCAATAGCTTCGAAATTAGAACCGTTTCCGGATGCAAAAACAGCCAGATTAGCCATTTTTAAGACTTCCTATACGTAAAAGTTTAAAATTATTTTGGTCTGATATTTTCTGCATTAGGGGGACATCTTCACTGTGGCAGATTAAAGCCATTCCTATCCCCATATTGAATACTCTGTACATCTCTTCATCCTCTATTTTCCCATAGTGCTTTATGAGCTTAAATATTTCAGGGATTTTCCAGGTGCGGTTAAGAGATAGTTTTAATTTTTTGGGTATTACCCTTTCTATATTGCCTTTAAGCCCACCGCCTGTAATATGAGCAGCCCCCAACATGGCGCCTGTTTGTAATACAGCTTTTATCTCCTTTGCATATATTCTTGTAGGTTTTAGAAGCATTCTGCGGATATTTCTCTCCGATTTAGGAATTACTTTTCTTGCCAGCGAAAGGCCATTGGAGTGAATTCCTGAGGACGGAATTCCCAGCACGGTATCGCCTGTCCGTATCTCATCTATATGCGGGAGCATATGATCCTCCTCCGCAATACCTACTGCAAAACCTGCAAGGTCTATATCTCCATCGGCGTACATATCCGGAAGTTCGGCTGTTTCGCCGCCTGCAAGTTTTAAGCCGCCTTCTTCGCATCCTTTCACAATACTCTGTATAACCCGGTTAAGTAATTTTGTTTCCAGTCTTCCGCAGGCTATGTAGTCGTAAAAGCTGTAAGGTTCTGCTCCGGATGCAAGCAGATCGTTTACGGACATGGCAACCAGATCTATCCCGATTGTTGTATAATCACCAAATTCCTCTGCAATAAGAATTTTGGTTCCTACTCCGTCTGTTGTCGCGAGAACAATGGGATTCTTATACCTGTTTAAGTTTATTTTAAATCCTGAAGAAAAGGCTCCTATTCCGTCTCCCATGGCCGATGAGCGTATGCTCTTTATAAATTCTACAAACTGGCCGGCTTTTTCTATGTTTACTCCGGCCTCTCTGTACGATTTCATTTTTCCTTCTCCTGCAGTTTTTCTGCTTGCTGAATATCAACCGGATATTCTCCGCTGAAACAGGCAAAACAAAAATCCTCCGAATTCTTAACACATTTCTTTAGCTGCTCAAGAGGCAGAAACGATACGGAATCCGCACCGATTTCTTTTGCTATTCCCTCAGGTGAAAGCCGGTTTGAGATAAGCTCTTTTCTTGTGGGAATATCAATTCCGAAAAAACAGGGAAACTTGATTTCCGGAGAGGAAAGGCGCAGATGTACCTCTTTGGCTCCCGAATCTTTAAGCAGTTTAACGAGGGTTTTACTTGTTGTTCCCCGCACCAGAGAATCATCCACAACGGTGAGTTTTTTACCCTTAATAGCCTCTTTAACAGGATGCAGCTTCATCTTTACACCGAATTCTCTCATAGCCTTTGTCGGCTGTATAAAGGTTCTGCCTGTATAGTGGTTTCTGGTTAAGCCCTGTTCATAGGGCAGTTTGGATGCTATAGCATACCCTTGAGCTGCGCTGTTGCCGGAATCCGGTACGGGAATAACAAGTTCTCCCGGATTTTTATCTATGCTGTAGAGACACTGCCCCATTTTTTTCCTTATCTCATGCACCGAGTAGCCGAAAAGACGGGAATCCGGCCTTGCAAAGTATATTAACTCAAAAATGCAATGAGCTTTGCGCCTGTATTTCCCCGGGTCTGCATAGGATAAGGAAACTGTACTTTCTTTATCCACGACAATTAGCTCTCCAGGTTTAACTTCCCGCATATCGGTAATACCATATATATCCAGGGCGCATGTTTCCGATGCAAAAACTGTGGTCCCGTCCTTTTCTCCCATTACCAATGGCCTAAAACCGTATGGGTCGCGGACAGCTATTAGCTTATCGTTATAAATCATTACAATACTAAAAGCGCCCTCAACCATGTTGAGAACTTCTTTTAGAGAATCTAAAAAAGCAGCCTTCTTAGAACGTGCAATAAGATGAAGCAGAAGCTCCGTATCTGTTGTTGTCTGGAAAATAGAACCTTCCTTAAAAAGTTCTGATTGGAGAGCCCCGGAATTGGAAATGTTTCCGTTATGAGCGAGGGCTATATCTCCCTTATTGCAGGTAGCAACAAGAGGCTGTGCATTCTCGATTTTGCTTCCGCCGTGCGTGGAGTACCGGACGTGCCCTATTCCGGCATGAGAAGGGTGATCTTCTTTAAGGTAGTGAGAGAGTACCGTAGTAACCATCCCAAGGTCTTTGTAGGTTGTAATATGGTTATGCTTTCTGTAAGCAATTCCGCAGCTTTCCTGTCCCCTGTGCTGGAGAGAATAAAGAGCATAAAAGAGTTTTTCGGGGATATTTATTTCTTTCTTAGAAAAAATACCTGCTATCCCACAGAAATGCTTTGGACTTTCCGAATAGGGATAGGCATCATGATGTTCCATATATGTATATATCATTAGTAGCTTTAAATGGTCAAGTGCAGATAGTTCACAGGATTATCAGATTGACCATTAAAAACCTTTAGTGTTAGATTTACATTACAGATGGAAAAAAATAGCAGAGAACCTCTTGCAGAGAGGATGCGCCCTAAGGATTTGGATTCTTTTATCGGGCAGAGACAGCTTCTCGGGAAGGGTAAGCCATTAAGGTTAATTATTGACTCCGGTTATCTGCCGTCCTTAATACTGTGGGGCCCTCCCGGCTGTGGGAAGACATCGCTGGCACGTATTCTTGCAGAGCTGTTTAACTACAGTTTTCATTCTTTTTCTGCCGTTGTATCAGGAATAAGGGAGCTTAAAGAACTGTTTCTTCGACTGGAACGGGAAACTTCGCATAAAAACATAGTCTTTATAGATGAGATCCACAGGTTTAATAAAGCCCAGCAGGATGCTTTTCTGCCGTATGTGGAAAGAGGCGTAATAACTCTTATAGGTACTACAACACTTAACCCTTCCTTTTCCATAGTTTCTCCTCTGCTTTCCAGGATGAAGGTCCTGGTATTAAAGGGCCTTAAGGATGATGAAATTACAGAGCTTTTAAGGAAGGCTTTAACGGATAAGATAAACGGCTATGGAGACTTAAAAATAAAATACAGTGAGGAAATACTCTCGGTAATAGCCTCATATTCCGAAGGAGACGGAAGGGCGGCATTAAATATGCTGGAGATGCTGGTGGAATCGGAGATGGCGGAAGGGGATACCCCTGCGGCAGAGATGTTGGCGGTGGAGCTCTCGGAATCTGCAGGCGGACGTGAGAATAGAGAGATAACACTTGAGCTTGAGAGACTTAAAGAACTGTTTCAGGGAAAGGTTCCGGATTACGACAGAGACGGAGAAGCTCATTATAATCTTATATCTGCACTTCATAAGAGTATAAGGGGTTCGGACCCGGATGCCGCTTTGTACTGGCTTGCCAGAATGCTGGAGGGGGGTGAGGATCCATTATATATAGCGAGGAGATTAATACGTGTCGCTATGGAAGATGTGGGGCTTGCCGATCCTAATGCTCTAAGTATAGCAGTAAATGCAAAAGAGGCGCTCCATTTTATGGGAATGCCGGAGGGGGATCTTGCGCTGGCAGAAACGGTAATTTATCTGGCAACTGCTCCAAAGAGCAATGCTGTTTATACTGCATACAGTAAGGCTAAAAAAGATGCAATGGAATATGCTTCAACTCCGGTGCCTCTTTATTTAAGAAATCCAGTCACTTCTGTAATGAGAAAAGCCGGATATGGCAAGGGCTATATGTACCCGCATGATTACCCCAACAGAGTAGTGGCGCAGGATTATTTCCCTGAAAAAATGGGGAAGAGAAAGTATTATAATCCTACCGGGTACGGATACGAAAAAACTCTGTCCAGGCGTATAGAGTGGTGGCAGGAGAAGAAAGGTAAATCTTAAAAAAAGGGGAATTAATCTTTAAGGGATCTCAGCCCCGATGTGCCCGAGCTCTGAGCCGGACGGGATAACCCGGCTGGTCTGTTTGTCCGGGAGGAGCGGTTTGCAGTTTCTGAGGCAGGGACTTTCTGTTTTGGAGCAGTTTTTACTGTAGTCTCAAGAATAATGAAGTTTTTCATTATACGTACGAATTTTATAAGATCATTGTAGTCTTTTAAGACACTTCCCATGAATTCTCTGTTGTTTACGCCTCCTATCACTTTTAGATTGGAGATATAGGAAGGGGTGTTCTGTTTGTAGTCATTTACTATTTCTAAAATAATAGAAGCTAATTTATAGAAGAGGTTTGTTGTATTATCAATTATACTGAAAGCTTTGGAGTTTACGGACTGAATAACCCTGTTTAATAGGGGGGCAACATTTTTGCCCGTGTGGTAGAGGTGTATATATTTCTCCATTGATTTTATAGACGATTTGCTTTCACCTGTGAGTTCTTCTTCGAATTCTATAATACCGTTCATTATTTTCTCACATGTGTAGTAGAGGTTGGAAAGCTTGTTCTGGAATGCTTCACTTTCAAAATATCCTTCCACAATTAGTTTATTGACATTTTCTCTTATATTCCTCTCAAATTTACCTACAGCAAA
>QNBI01000027.1 GCA_003641675.1 Spirochaetota bacterium
AATGCATTATTGAAGGTTTTTTCTCCCTCCTGGTTGCCCGCTACCGTTGTAATGCCGAGGAGTTCAATTTCTTCCGATGCATCTGCAAGCATTATAGCCATCATATCATCGTGCCCCGGATCGCAGTCTATTATTATTCTTTTCATGTTTCTTTCTATTTTGCACCTTCTTTTAAAGCGGCTTTTTCCTTGTTGCTCTTATTAATTGAGTATATGGCAAGTACAATTACAGTTGTTAAATAAGGGATGGACTGCATGAATTCGGATGGAATTTTTAAAGGAGCTATAAAATTTGAGAAAGCGTTGACAAGGCCGAACAGTGCAGCACCGAGAAATGTGCCGAGCGGTAAATTGCCGCCTAACGAAGCGGCTGCGATTGCAATAAAGCCTCTTCCGGCTGTCATGTCTCTTGAAAACCACGAAACATAACCCATAGAGAGGTACAATCCTCCGAAGGAGCCGAAAAATCCGGATAAGAGTAGAGAATACATGCGTATCTTTTTTACGTCAATTCCAACCGACGCCGCAGCTTCCGGGTTCTGTCCTACTGCACGTATTCTTAAACCGAGAGGGGTTTTATATATAATGTAGTAAAATGCTATAATCGCAACAAAGAGCAGGTATGTCAGTATATTATGGCCGCTGAGCATAGGCCCGAGAACAGGTATGTCCTTTAGGAGAGGGATTTGGTAAGAAGGAAAGACAAGACTTTTAATAGAGCTGGATGTTCCTTTGTCATGGGTAAGAATGTATAATAAGAAAATAGTTATCCCGGATGCAAACATATTTAAAGCGATAGCAGCGATAATAATATCTGCCTTTAAGTTTAAGTGAAAATAACCAAGTACGGCTCCCATTCCTACACCGGCAAGTACACCGGCTATAAGTGCAAACCACAGACTGCCCGTATATGCACTTATAATGACTCCTGTAAAAGCGGACACAAGCATAATGCCTTCCAGAGCGATATTAACAGAACCAGCCAGAGCGGATACAGCAACCCCTATTGCCGGATAGAGTATCGGGGTCATTACCCTTAAGGTGGCAAAGATAAATTTGGGTGCAAGTATGCTCTTAATTATCGGATTCATTCTGCACCTCCTTCATCTTTGCTTCTCTTATTGTTATTCTGTTCTTAAACCGCTGGAGAAAGGCTTCGGCTGTAATAAGCAGTATTATTAGAGACTGAATAACAATTACCATTTCCGAAGGTATATCGGAGAGGAGATTTAATATCTGTCCTCCTATCCTTAAATAAGATAAAAACAGGGCCGCAAGGATTATAAACAGAGGGTTGTTTTGCCCTATGATTGCAACGACAACCCCGTCCCAGCCGTATCCGGGACTCATCTGCCAGTTGAAACGCCTTGATAGGCCCATGACTTCTGTCATTCCGCCGATGCCTGCAAGGAATCCACCAATAACCTGTGAGAGGACTATAACCATAAAAACATTTATTCCGCCGAATCTTGCGAAATTTTTGTTTGTTCCCGTTGTTCTTATTTCGTAGCCTGTTGTAGTATGATATAAGAAATAGTAGGTAAGTATTGCAAATACAAAGGCTATAATTACACCTAAATGTATTCTTGTTCCTGGTATAAACTGTGCAAGCCAAGCAGTCTGAGGCAGTTTGTAGGAAACAAGAAAGCCTGCAGCTTTATCCCTGAAATGATAATTAATCAGGTATAAGCCAAGAAAATATGCCACATAGTTCATCATAAGGCTTATTACAAGTTCATCAGTTTTCCATTTTGCTTTAAGAATACCGGGTATAAAACCCCATATAGCCCCGGTTAAACCGGCAACAAGGAGTACGGTTGTTATATGAAGAACAGCAGGCATGTGAGTGGAAACTGCAAATGCTGTTCCTACGGCAGCGCCGATGAATAGGGCACCTTCAGCTCCGATATTAAACTGTTCCGCCTGGAAAGGTATTGCAATTGCAAGTCCACAGAGTATTATCGGCGATGAGAGTTCAATCCAGTCCCCGAATCTTCCCTTGGATAGGAAAGGACCCAAGAAGAACGATCGGAAGGATAAGCTAGGGTTTTTCGTAATAATATAAATTACCACCACACTTATTACTACGCCTATAAGAATTGCAATAATAATTCGTATAAGGTTAAAATATTTAATAATAAATTTTTCCACTCTAACTTTCCTCCACGCTTGCTTTGTTTTGATTCTTTACACCGAGCATGTATGGTCCGAGTTTTTCCTGTGTTATATCTTCCGTGTTTTTAAATTCTGCAACTATTTCCCCATCGTACATGACAAGGATTCTTGATGATATTTTTAAAACTTCGTCTAAATCCGCAGAGATCAAGAATACGGCGATTCCTTTATCGCGGGCGTCTTTAAGCAGATCATGAACCATTTCTTCGGAGCCTACATCTATTCCGCGAGTTGGCTGGTCGGCAATTATGAGTTCCGGCTTAAAGGAAAGTTCACGGGCTACAACTACTTTCTGTATGTTTCCTCCGGAAAGAGCAGAAACCGGCGTTTTCCCGGATTGTGCCAGTATGTTAAAATCCTTAATTAAATCTGCTGTATAGTTTTCTATATATTTCCAGTCGAGAATTATCCCTTTTGAGAATGGGTGTTTATAGTATCTGTCTACAATTATATTCTCCTGTATCGAGGCATGTTCGGCCACTCCATTCTGCATTCTGTCTTCCGGTATATGAGCTACCATTTTTTCTCTAATCTGCCGCGGAGTAAGATGGGTTATGTCTTCATTATTTACATATGCATGTCCGGAGGTGGCCTGCCTTAATCCTGTAAGGATTTCTACAAGTTCTGTCTGTCCGTTCCCTTCCACTCCGGCAATACCGACTATCTCACCTTTTCTTACTTCAAAACTTATATTATTAATCTTGGTTATATTTTCTTCATTTATATATGTAAGGTTCTGTACTTTTAAGAATGGGGCTCCTATATTTACCGGTAGAGGAATTCTCTGAAAATTTATTTCACGGCCGACCATAAGTTCGGCAATTTGATGCTCATTTAAGTTTTTTGCATTCTCTGTTACTATGTCCTTTCCGTCGCGTATAATGGTAACTCTGTCTGCAATTTGTTTTACCTCTTTGAGCTTATGGGAAATAAAAATAATGGTTTTCCCTCGTTTCTGGAGGTCTCGTAGGGATTTAAAGAGAACCTCTGTTTCCTGAGGTGTCAGCACGGCGGTAGGTTCATCCAGAATTATGAGTTTTGCATTTCTAATTAGAACCTTTAGTATTTCTATCCTCTGGCGTGTTCCAACGGGGAGGTCCTTTACTCGCTTGTTTAGGGGGACTTCAAAACCGAATTCCTTACATGCTTTTTCGGTCATTTCAAGGATTTTCTTGCTGTGAAGGAATATCCCGAATTTAATGGGTTCTGTTCCGAGTATCATATTTTCTGCTACTGTTAACTCCGGTGCAAGCATTAGGTGCTGGTGAATCATACCAATTCCGCGGTCAATTGCCTCGAGAGAGTTTCTGAAATGGACTTGTTCACCCTGATAGAAAATTTCACCGTCTTCGGCTGTTTCTTCTCCGAAGATTATTTTCATTAGCGTTGATTTACCGGCGCCGTTTTCACCTACAATTGCATGGATTGTATTCTCTTCTATGTCAATGTTTATACCCTTGTTGGCAACGACTCCGTTGGGATAAATTTTTACAATATTCTTGAGGGAGAGAATTGGGCCCATAATTCCTCCTTAAGTAAAATATGAAGATAATTATACTATAGCATATTTATTTTAGGAAAGGGCTAAACAAAAATAAGGCTCCTATTCCCAGTATTTCTGCATTCTTTTACGGAGTTTGTTTCTGTATGCGTCCCAGTCCGTTATTGGCTGTAGGGCAATCCCTTCGTCACAGGCCGCTTTAGCTACTGCGCAGGCTTCCCATTCTATAACCCTGGGGTCAAAGGGTTTTGGAACTATATAATTTCTGCCGAAGGAAAAACTTCTGCCTTCATAGGCCTTCTTAACTACTTCCGGAACAGGCTGTTTGGCAAGTTCAGCCAGAGCGTAGGACGCTGCAATTTTCATATTTTCAGTAATCTGCTGTGCTCGTACATCAAGAGCTCCGCGGAATATAAAGGGGAAACCAAGGACGTTATTTATCTGGTTAGGGTAGTCGCTGCGCCCGGTTGCCATGATAACATCTTTTCTCGTTTCAGTTGCAAGTTCGTATGTTATTTCAGGGTCCGGGTTCGCCATAGCAAACACTACAGGGTCCCTGTTCATAGATCTAAGCATTTCCGGAGTTACAAGGTCTTTAGTAGATACACCCATAAAGACATCTGCGTTTTTTAGGGCTTCTTTTAATGTTCTTAAATTTGTATTCCGTGCAAATTCTTCTTTCTGCGGATTCATTCCTTCTTTCCTTCCCTTATAGATAACCCCTCTGCTGTCGCACATTATAAGGTTTTCCTTCTTAACTCCGAGCGATACAAAGAAACGGGCGCATGAAATTCCTGCAGCGCCGGAACCGCTAAAAACAACATGAACCTCTTCTATTTTCTTATTAATTATTTCGAGTGCATTCTTTAGTCCTGCACCTGCAATTATAGCAGTTCCATGCTGATCATCATGAAAAATAGGGATTTTACAGGTTTTCTTTAGTTCATTCTCTATATAGAAACATTCGGGGGCTTTGATATCTTCGAGGTTGACTCCTCCGAAACTCGGCTCCAAAAGTTTAACAGTCTCGATTATTTTATCCGGGTCCATTGTGTTAATTTCTATGTCGAATACATCAATATCGGCGAATCTTTTAAACAGTACACCCTTGCCCTCCATTACAGGTTTGCTGGCAAGTGCTCCCCTATTTCCCAGTCCGAGAATCGCTGTACCGTTAGTAACTACAGCAACAAGATTTCCTCTGTTTGTATAGCGGTATACGTCCTCCGGCCTCTCTGCAATCTCAAGTACAGGAGCTGCAACACCAGGTGTATAGGCCAGTGCGAGTTCCTTTGCAGTACGGCAGGGTTTTGTTGTTACAACCTCGGTTTTACCAGGTCTTCCTTCGGAATGATACTTTAAAGAGTCTTCTTTTAATCCCATTTTTTACTCCAATTAATTTTTCTAAAAGTTCCTTTGTTAAGCTAAAATTCTGGTGACATTACTCAAAATCGAATTTATAGGGAAGATTGTATTTGTCCCTTATTTCAATAATCTGTTTTTGAAGCATTGCATCTACCTTTGCACCTCTGTTTTTTCTGTAGAGCCATGCCTCGTACTCTTTTTCTCCTGCTGTATAGATACGTTCGGCTCCAGGCATTTTTTTGGAATTTCTTAGAGTTCTTAAGATATCACCGGCTGTTTTTTTAAAACTGTCCAGTTCTGTAAATGCTTCCACATTTATTGCCAGGAAGAAATGACCTAACGGGTAGGGGATTTTATTTCCCTGTTTATCGAACCCTAAAAGCATTTTTAAATATGAACCCTGCTGTAATGCAGCAGAGAGCAGTTCTACTACGGCTGCATAACCGTATCCTTTGTATCCACCTGTTACTTCTCCGAGTCCGCCGAGAGGAGCAAGAGCTGCTTTACCTGCCACCAGGTCTTTTAAAATCTGTTTGGAGTCTGTCTTGTAAGTGCCGTCTTCTCCTATTACCCAACCCTCCGGAACATCTTTCCCAAGTCTTGCATAGACTTCGATTTTACCCCTCTGCGTTACAGAGGTTGCACAGTCCAGCACAAAGGGAAAGGGTTCGTCTGTAGGCATTCCGAATGTAAGAGGGTTTGTACCGAGCATGTTTTCCACGCCGAATGTCGGGGCTATGGATGGTCGAGCATTGGTACCTGTCATACCTATCATTCCAGAATCTGCAGCCATTAATGCATAATAGCCTGCGATTCCGTAGTGAGTTGAATTTCTTGCTACTACCATCCCTGTACCGTATTTTTTAGCTTTCTCTATTGCCATTTCCATACAGCGGTGTGCAATAACATGGCCCATGCCGTTATGTCCGTCGACAACAGCTGTAGCAAGGCCCTCTTTTACAATTTCCATATTAGTAACAGGGTTAAGAATGCCGTCATTAATTCTGTCGATATAGATAGGTTTAAAGCGGCCGATTCCATGAGAATCGATACCCCGTTTATCCGATGTAATTAAAACCTTCGCACAAATCTTTGCATCTTCTTCCGGAACTCCCACTGCTTTAAAGCCATCTACCATAAATTCTTCGAGTAAATCAAAATCTACCCATACGAAATCCTCACCCATAATGTCCTGTCCCATTTTATATCCTCCTCGTTCTCCTGCACGTATCTGCACAGGTACTATATTTATTTACAAAGCGTATTCGAATCGTATTTAAGCGTTTCCGACTTTTGCTATTACGATTTTTACACCTGCATTTTCCAGTTCTTCCCTGTAGTCCTCATTAAACTTGTCATCTGTTACCAGAATATCCACCTTTTCAATAGGAGCTGTCAGAAAATTGGAAGTAACGCCTAACTTCCTGTGATCTGCCACTACAATAACAGGTCCTTTTGTCCGTTCTATCATTCTTTTTGCGACCTCTGCTTCCTGATGCGCAGGGGTGGTAAGCCCGTATTTCACACTAATACCATCTACTCCGATTATAGCTTTGGAGCCATAAACCTGGTTGAGCACAAGCGAGGTAAAATCCCCTACCAGCGAGTTGGACTGATACCGGTAAATGCCTCCTACTAAAATGAGAGATTTTATCTGATCATTTGGTTCGGTTACTGCGCCTAAATTACTGGTAATTACATTAATGCTGTTTTTCTTTAAGTGCTGTATTACTTGAAGCGTAGTAGAACCGCTGTTTATAAGAAGAGTATCGCCCTCTTCTATAAGGTTGTTGACTTCCCGTCCTATTGCTTCCTTTTCATCTCTGTATTTAAGGTTTTTCTGAATGTAAAGCGGTTCGGTTTTCATTCTCTGTGTAAAAATTGCACCGCCGTGTGTGCGTTCTAAAAATCCTTTCTCCTCCAGGATGTCTAAGTCTCTTCTTATTGTAATTTCCGATACCTTTAGTGCGGAGCTTAAGTCAGCGACTTTAACAATACCCTTTGCACGAACTGTTTCGTATATTTTCTGCTGTCTTGCAGCAGGTATATACCCGCCCTTCATTTACGAACTCCTTAAAGATTTTAGAGACAGCCTGTTAATTAATTGTTCTGGTTACCTATCCCTGCCGTCTCCCGGTAAGACTACTTGAATAATTTAAACATGATTGAATATGATTGTCAAGTTACTTTTATGTACTTTTTAGAACAAAAATAATCGTATATATTTTTTGTGAAAATCATATTTATTTTGGATACCGAATAACTCCCAATAATTCAGGGTATTAATTTAATTTTTTTTAAGTACAGCAATAACGGCCAGGAGCATTTTTTCCATCTCGAAAGGTTTTTTAAGGTAGGGAATATCTGTTTTTTGGATAAACTGATTGGATTCTTCACTAATTACATCACCCGTAGCAGCTATAAAGTGATCTGCCAGCAGGGGTTTTAGTTCTTTAATTTGTTTGTACAGTTCTATGCCGTTCATTTCGGGCATCTTAATATCGGAGATGACAAGATTATAATTGTTCGTTTTTATATGGCGTATTGCCGCATTCCCATTGGCCGCGGAATCTACATGGTAGTGCTGTTTTTTTAAATAACGTACCATAAGTGTACGAAGCGTCTCATCATCTTCTACAACAAGAATACTTGCAGTATTTGCAGCATTAAAATTTGCACTCTCTGTCAGAGGAGACGTTCTCTCTATTGTCCCGTTTTCCTCCCGAGGTTTTGTCGAAAAGTCGGAAATCGGTATTACAGGTAACTCAATTATAAATTTAGCCCCGTTTCCGTGCTCGCTTTCTGCCCATATCTTTCCCCTGTGTTCATCGATTATGCCGTGGCATACAGAGAGTCCTAAGCCGGTCCCTTTGCCGATTGGTTTGGTGGAGAAGAAAGGATCGAATATATTTCTAATATTCTCCGTAGGGATACCCGGGCCGTTATCGGATATTGTAATTTTTATAAGTTTTCGTCTGCCGGTAATATTAGATTTTTTGTCTTCTGTTGTAATTGTAATTGTATCGCCTTTACCAGATTCCACAATAGCCTGGCTTGCGTTTATAAGGAGATTTATGAATACCTGCTGTAGTTTGTGGGGATCCGCAGCAGTTTTAGGAATATTGGAAGAGAGGTTTTTCACAACTGTAATTGTATGTGATTTTATATCGTAGGAAATCAGCTTTAAAGTTTCCTCAATTATACTGTTTATATTAACCTCTCTATATTGAGCCTCTCGCTGATGCGTAAAATCAAGGAGTCCCCGTACTATTTCTGCTGTTCTGTTGGCTTCGGAAACAAGCCTGGCAAGATATTCTCTATTTTCGGTTCTTGTCTCTGTGCTTTTAAGAAGCTGTGCAATTCCTATAATAGATGTTAAGGGATTATTAAGTTCATGGGCAATTCCGGCAACAAGTCTGCCTATCGCTGCAAGCTTTTCACTTTTAATAAGCTGGTTCTGTGATTTTTCTAATGCTGTTAACTTTTCTTTAAGGCTCTCGTGAAGAGTTGCATTCTCCACTGCAATAGCCGCCTGGTTTGCAAAGTTAAGGGCAATTTCTCCGTCTTTCTTTGTAAAGGCAGATACTTGTTTACTGTCCAGAGTTATACAGCCGATCATTTTGCCCCGTGAAATTAGCGGTACAGACATCCAGCCGCGCACGTATTCCGTATTGCCCCATGCCTTAAAATCTTTGGAGCGTTTCGCATCCTTTAGGATTAACGGCCTTTTTGTTTCTGCAACTATTTTATCCAGCCTGGTGGTAGTATAGGATTTACCAATTGCATTTTTATCAGGCAGGTCCTTTCCTGCAACCACTCTTAGTTTAGGCCCTTCGATAAGCATAATTGAAGCACTGTCGTACGGAACAACATTTCTTATTTCTGTAAGGATATGGTCTAAAACTTCCGATAAGTTAAGGCTGCCTGTAATTATCATAGATGCCGACTGTAATGCTTCATTCCTTAAACGCTGTCTGCGTTCTTCGGAAAAAAGTCTTGAATTTTCTATAGCGATAGCAGCCTGATTGGAGAAGAGTTTCCATATCCTCAAAGAGTCGTGCTGAAATTGGCCCGGTACAAATCTGGAGATATTCATTACGCCCACAACACGGTCGTGTATTTTTAAAGGAATGCTTACAATTGAACCTTCCCACTCCTTTTTTTTATTTTTAAAAATGTTATCGTTTCTTATATCGGTGATAATCCTCATTTTCCCGCTTTTTGCAACTGTGTATGTTAAACCGTTTTTCCGCGGTTCCGAAAAAGGTTTATCCCATTTTCCGTCTAAACCTCTTGCAGCTCCGAATTCCAATTTGCCATTGTTGTATAGAAAGATATGGGCCAGATTTGCAGGAGCCAGTTCTAAGGCGGAGGTAAGAAGGGAGTCCAGAATGGATTGGAGGTCTAAAGATGCATCGAGAACCGGGTTAACCTGTAAAAGAGCATCGATTGTTTTTCTTGCAAGACGGAAACGGTAGGAGGTATGGTTATACTTTATAGCTGCAGCCAGCACTCTGGAAAAAAGATTTAAGAGAAAAAGGTCGTTTTTAGTAAATTCCTTATCCTTGTTTCCTGAGAAGAAAAGAAGTGTTCCGAAAATGCTTTGAAAAATAAGCGGGCTTACGATTATTTTCCGTACGCCGATATTTTTAAGTTCTTTAATTCCTGCAGCTGCAGAGGAATAGCTGTTGTTGTAGAAGGGCTTTTTAAATACGGCTTCTTTAATTTTTTTATAGAGTGTTTCTTTATTTAAAGTGGTATTTTCCTCTATATAGTGTATGTATATTTTTGGTAAATTCGGAATTTTACGGTTTATAACCATAATCCCGGCATTTGCATCTAATATTTTTTCTACAATAGAAAATATTTCGGGCAGTTCATCTTTAACACTTGCAGATGAGGCAAGTTTATCACTTAACTTAAGGAGCAGCCTTAAATTTTCTTCGGAGAATTTCTCTTTCCTCATACTTATACTTTATTACAATGGGTATTGCTTTGCAAATTTATAAGTCCGTGCTTTTATCTTCTGTCCCTTCATCTTAAGGGAGTCGCAGAATAAGCTTACTATTTTTTCTGCAGTTTAGCCCAGGTATCTCTTAACCCTATGGTTCTGTTAAAGACAGATCTACCTGGAACGGAATCCTTGCTGTCCATACAGAAATACCCCTTTCTTAAGAATTGATAATTCTCACCGGGTTCTGCCTCGGCAAGAGAGGGCTCTATAAAGCAGTTTTTTAGCGTTGCAAGGGAATCTTTGTTTATATAGTCCGTGAAATCTTTCCCCTCCTCTGTATTTAAAGGGTTCTCTCTGGTAAAGAGATTATTGTACAGCCGTACCTCCGCCGGCAGGGCATGCCCTGCGGAAACCCAGTGTATTGTGCCTCTCACTTTTCTGCCGTCAGGAGCTTCGCCACCCTTTGTAGCCGGATCATAGGTGCAGAGAAGCTCTTTTACATTTCCGTTTTTATCTTTAATTACATCTCTGCAGGTAATAAAGTATGCATGCTTAAGGCGCACTTCTCTTCCAGGTGCCAGCCGGAAATACTTCCTTGGAGGTTCTTCCATAAAGTCATCCTGCTCGATATATAGAACCTTTGAAAAAGGTATTTTCCTGACTCCTGCGGATTCATCCTCGGGGTTATTCTGTGCGGGAAGCCATTCTTCTTTTCCTTCCGGGTAGTTTGTGATTGTCACTTTTAGAGGCTTTAATACTACCATTCTGCGCTGTGCTGTTCTGTTAAGCTCCTCACGGAGAACATACTCAAAGAGTGCTATATCTACCATGCTCTCCGTCTTGGAAACTCCTATTTTTTCACAGAAGT
>QNBI01000028.1 GCA_003641675.1 Spirochaetota bacterium
AAAGAGAAATGAAAGGATAATTAAATTATTCATAACCTATCAGAAAGAGAAAAGAAACTACTTCACCTTATCACAGAAAGCGCCACCGCGACAGTATCGGAAATGAGCCGACTCCTCGATGTATCTTCCGTTACAATTCGAAACGATTTAAACGGTCTTGCAGATCGCGGTTTAATAATACGCACACACGGCGGGGCATCGCCTGCATTTCATCCCGGAGTTCTTGAGCGCCAGAAACTCATGGTCGAAGAGAAAAACGCTATTGCAAAGAAGGCCGCAAAACTTATTAAAAACGGCGATGCTGTAATGGTGGAGGCCGGAACAACAACCTCTCTAATCGTTAAGTACTTCCTGGGGAAAAGGGATATACAGCTGGTTTCCAATTCCATGCTCGTCCTTCCATTTTCAAGAACTAATCCGGGTATTCATCTCACAATAATAGGAGGTGAATTCAGACCTGCAACAGAATCTCTCGTGGGGCCAATAGCTCTGGAAGAACTCTCCAGGTTTCACGTTAAATACGCCTTTGTGGGGACAGACGGATACTCTCTTGAAGCAGGTCTAACAACACATCTTATAGAGGGGGCAGAAATAGTGAAGAAAATGGCCCTGCAGGCGGACAGGACAATCCTCGTGGCAGATTCTTCCAAGTATGGAAAAAGAGGTTTTGCCCACGTTCTTGATATAAACAGAATAGATGAAATTATAACCGACTCTGCAATAAACGGGGATATCATATCCCGGCTAAAACAGAATGGAATAAAAGTGGAAATTGCAAATTAAAAATGACAAGGAGTAAAAAATGAATATTTGCGAAGAGCTGCCGGATAAAATATTAACATGGAGATTAAAAGGCAAAGGCCTTGATAATTTCGGAGACAGCGGGAAACCGGATGAAATACCTTTTCCCTCATACTCCGAAAACGATCTTATTGCAAGGGTGGACGCTGTAGGAATATGTTTTTCCGATGTAAAATTAATTAAATCAGGAGACGAACATCCCAGGATAAAGGGCAGAGACCTTAAAAGCAATCCTATAACTCCGGGCCATGAAGTTTCTCTTACGGTAGTAGGAGTCGGCGATAAACGCAAGGACTCATTTAAATGCGGGCAGCGCTATATAGTACAGGCGGATGTATTTTACAGGGGCAAATCCATAGCTTTCGGCTACGTACTTCCCGGAGGGTATTCCGAATACGTTGTAATCGGGAAAGAAATACTCGACGGAGACGAGGGCTGCTACCTAATACCCGTTAGAGATACAACAGGATACGCAGAAGCAGCACTTGTTGAGCCATGGGCATGTGTTGTTGCCGCATATCAGACAAAGAGGAGAACAGAACCCAAAGAGAAAGGAACCGTTCTAATTACAGGCTCTAAACTGGACCAGCTTAAACTTAACTTCTCAGGATTGGATCACCGTTCCTTTCTAAAGATTTACTACAACAATCTCAGTGCTGAAAACCTTAAAAACTTAAAACTGCTGGCTGAGAAAAACAGATACACGATAGAAGAAACTTCTGATATTTCGGAAATCTCAGAAATAGACGACGCAATTTATTCGGGCAATCCGGAAGAATCTGAGTTTAAAAACCTCATAAACTCTCTCCGTCCAGGAGGAATTATCAGCGTACATTCAGAACCGGAAACCTCCCGAATTATACCAGTGGATATCGGGAAATCTCACTATCAGAATATTAGAATAGTCGGTTCCAACAATGGGAATATTCTTGAAAGCTATACGGAAAATACCCGCACAGCTCTAAGACAGGACGGTTCTGCATGGTTTATTGGAGGAGCAGGACCGATGGGCCAGATGCACGTAATAAAAGCAGCAATGGCAGAAGAAAAGCCGGCTAAAATCCTCATAACAGACCTCTCCTCGCAGAGGCTTAAATCTCTTAAAGATCGAATCGACCAGATTCATAAAAAAGGCAGTATTAATATAATATACATGGATACAAGTGAGCTGTCACAGGACGATTTTATTACATTTTTAGAGAAGGAATTTCCAAATGGGTTTGATGATATTGTATCTTTAGTACCGGTTGTTTCTGTTATTGCATCTTCTGTACCGTTCTGTGCAGAAAACGGAGTTGTTAATATCTTTGCAGGGGTAAATGTAGGGACCTTTGCAATCTTTCCTCTGGAGCTTTTTACAGATAAGCATATTAATGTTATAGGCTCTTCCGGTTCTCCGCTTTCCGCCATGAAGGATACTCTAAACCTTGTAGAATCATCCAGGCTTTCAACAAACCTTTCACTCTCCGCTGTGGCAGATATGTATTCGGTATCAAAAGGGGTAAAAGCTCTTATTGACAGCACATATACCGGAAAGGTTGTTGTTTATCCCAAAGCCCGGGGACTCGGCATACATTCTGTTAAAGAACTGGCTAAGAGGGTTCCCGGGTTAGAGGAACTCTGTTTAAACGGCCAATATTGGACAAACGAAGCAGAAAAGCTGTTCTTGTCCAGCCAATTCTTTAAAAAATAAGGAGAGTCTAAGATGGTTAATGAATTTTTAATGCCACAGCTCGGACAATCTGTCGAAAGCTGCATAATAGTTGAATGGAGAAAGAAAGAGGGGGATCGGGTTAAAGAGGGCGATGTTCTCTGCGAAGTTGAAACGGATAAAGCGACTCTCGAGGTCGAATCCACTCTTACCGGCACACTTATAGAAATACTCCGCCAGGAAGGGGATGATGTTCCGGTTCTTACACCAATAGCTTTAATAGGTGATGAAAAGAAAAATACACCCGGGGTGAAACCGGAAAAGCACAGGACAGAAGAAATTAAAGAAGGTGAGGCGAAAGATACGGCTTTGGATTTTTCTGTTTCTAAAGTAAAGATATCACCCCGGGCGAAGAAGCTTGCAGAAAAAAACGGAATAAAAGCCGAATACTATAAGAACATTAAAGGTACCGGTCCCGGAGGAAGAATTGTTGAACAGGACATAAAGGATTTTCTAAAATCAGACTCCTACAGAGATGTAAAAGAAACCCGGTCACAGGAAACTGCCCCTGCAAAGCGTCCTGTTTTTGAGCAGCAGAGCAAGCCTGAAAAATCCACGGCATTAAGCGGCATTCGTAAAATTATTGCAAAGAAAATGCTCGAATCCATTACAGGCAGTGCTCAATATACAATAACAGCCTCTGCAGATGCACAAAAGATACTGGAATACAGGAAAAGGCTTAAAAATTTAAGCCCCGAATCTCCTCTTGCTTCCATAACGATAAATGATATGGTTCTTTTCACAACCGCCAGAGTGCTTACAAATTTTAAGAACATAAACAGCCTTATAGTGAATGGCAAAATTATTGAAAAAACTTCTGTAAATCTCGGGTTTGCAGTGGATACACCCAGAGGCCTGCTTGTTCCGGTTATAAAGAACGCTGATAAACTTTCACTAATGCAAATTTCAAGCGAAGCAAAGAGGCTTAAGGATGCATGTACAGCAAGCACAGTACAGCCGGATGAATTTTTAGACGGAACCTTTACAGTAACCAATTTAGGATACTACGGAATTGAAAGTTTTACACCCATAATTAATCCGCCGCAGGTCGGCGTACTCGGAGTCTGCAGTATACAGCCTAAACCTGTATTCGACAAAAATGATGAATCCGTTCGGTTTATTCACGCATTAAAACTTTCGCTTACTCTGGACCATAGGGTTATAGATGGTGCTCCGGGAGCTCGTTTCCTTAAAGCTCTCTGTGAGGCTTTCAAAGAATTCGATCTCTTGCTCGCAGGGTAAAGGGCAGCAGGATTTTAAACAAACAGGAGGAACAGTATGCCAAAATCAATACTTATAAACCCGAATGAGGTACGTAAAGCAGGTACAATTAAGATAAAAGATATTCCGTTAAATCAGTATAAACCCGATTTTAATAGAGAATTACAGAAATACGGGAAAGATAAACTGTTAAGAATCTTTGAAACCATGCTGACAATACGGGAATTCGAGACCATGCTCAACTCAATTAAAACAATGGGAGAGTACAGAGGTATTAAATATAAACACTTAGGCCCTGCACATCTTTCCATAGGCCAGGAAGCAGCATCTGTGGGACAGAGTCTTAACCTCACAAAAGACGATTTTATCTTCGGCTCTCACAGAAGCCACGGAGAAATACTTGCAAAATGCTTCTCCGCTATAGATAAGTTAAAGGATAAAGAACTTGAAAGCATAATGAAAGGCTACTTAGACGGCGCAATTCTTAAAATAGTAGAGAAAGAAAACAAATCCAGTGTTAAAGAGCTTGCAGAAGATTTTGTTCTATACGGGACACTTGCAGAAATATTCGGCCGCCGGACAGGGTTTAACAGGGGCTTAGGCGGATCTATGCATGCCTTTTTTGCGCCCTTCGGGAGCATGCCCAACAATGCTATTGTAGGCGGGTCTGCCGATATAAGCGTCGGAGCTGCTCTTTATAAGAGAATCAACAGAAAAAGAGGAATAGTCATTGCCAACATAGGCGATGCATCCATGGGTTGCGGACCAGTATGGGAGGCAATAACCCTCGCATCTATGGACCAGTACCATACTCTCTGGGATAAGCAAATGGGAGGAGCTCCTCCTATAATGTTTAACTTTTTCAATAACTTCTACGGAATGGGCGGGCAGACAGCCGGTGAAACTATGGGTTTTAAAATACTTGCACGTGTAGGAGCAGGTGTAAATCCGGACAATATGCACTCGGAACGGGTAGACGGTTACAACCCCTTAGCCGTTGCAGATGCGGTAGAGAGAAAGAAAAATATTCTTCTTAAGGGCAACGGCCCTGTCCTTATGGATACCGTTACCTATAGAATCTCCGGCCACTCACCATCAGACTCATCATCCTACAGGACAAAAGAAGAAATTGAACTGTGGAAAAAGAACGACAGTATAGAGCATTACTCTGCCTACCTAATAGAAAACGGACTTCTTACAAAAACGAAACGTCAGGATATGCACGACAGAATAATAGAAAAAATCACATCCGCCGTAAAAAAAGCTGTATCTCTGGAAATATCACCGAGGGTTAACGGAGAATTCATAGCCGATGTTATGTTTTCCAGCCAAAAAATTGACAAACTCGAAGACAGAGAGCCGGAAGTACTGCTCCCGCTTAATGAAAATCCAAGAGTTAAATCGATAAGCAAAAAATCCAGAAGCGGAGTAGACTCGGAAGGAAACTTGCTTCCAAAACTTAAAGTAGTAACTTTCAGAGAAGCTCTATTTGAGGCTATAATTCACAGATTCTACTTAGACCCCACAATGGTTGCCTACGGTGAAGAGAACAGAGACTGGGGCGGAGCTTTTGCAGTTTACAGGGGGTTAACGGAGAGCCTTCCCTATCACAGGCTTTTCAATACATCTATATCCGAAGGGGCAATCGCAGGTTCTGCCGTCGGTTATGCACTAAGCGGGGGCAGAGTTGTTGCAGAACTTATGTACTGTGATTTCATGGGGCGTGCAGGCGACGAAATATTTAACCAGATGTCAAAATGGCAGTCTATGTCCGCCGGAATACTTAAAATGCCTCTGGTCCTAAGAGTTTCCGTAGGAAACAAATACGGAGCCCAGCACTCTCAGGACTGGACATCTATTGTTGCCCACATTCCAGGTTTAAAGGTTATGTTCCCCGCAACGCCGTACGATGCCAAAGGAATGCTGAACCTTGCACTGCACGGAACCGACCCGGTGGTATTTTTTGAAAGTCAGCGGCTATACGACATGGGTGAACTCTTTAACCCGGGAGGAGTACCGGAAGGTTACTATGAAATTCCCGAGGGAAAACCGGTTATTAGAAGGGAGGGGAAAGATGTAACTATCCTTACAATCGGCGCAACACTCTATAAAGCGGCGGAAGCAGCGGATTATTTAAAGGAGCATTTTAATATTTCCGCGGAAATAATAGATGCCCGGTTTATTAACCCGCTCGATTATGAACCTATAGTTGAATCTGTAAAAAAAACAGGCAGAATTGTACTTACATCCGATGCCTGTGAAAGGGGTTCTTTTCTCCACACCGTTGCCTCGAATGTATCCCAGCTTGCCTTTGACTATCTCGATGCACCGGCAGCTGTAGTAGGCGCCCGAAACTGGATTACTCCTGCAGCGGAGATGGAGGATGATTTTTTCCCGCAGAAAGAGTGGATTATAGATACAATACACGAAAGAATTACACCTCTTCCCGGCTATAAACCGTCAACTATGCAGAAAACAGAAAATATCCTTTATAGAAACAGAAAAGGGGTATAAATTCGGTTATGTATGAAGCAGAAACAACGTATAAAACGTAACAGTGCATTTGCCTATATTGCTTTTCCTCTTCTCTTTGTTTTAATATTTCTTTTCGTCTTCATATTCCGGCAGCAGCTCATGAATATCTTTTCCTCGCCGGAAAAGCTGAAAGCCTGGTTGAAATCCGGCCGAATACTTACCCCGCTGCTCTTCATCGGACTGCAGGCTCTGCAGGTAGTTGTTTTCATAATACCGGGCGAAGTGCCGCAGATAGCAGGAGGATACCTCTTCGGTATCTGGGACGGAATTCTTCTATCTATTACAGGAATAGCAGCCGGCTCAATTATTAGTTTTTACCTGGCAAGAATTCTTGGGGTCCCCTTTATACACAGTATCTTTAAGCCCGAGAAAGTAAAAAAAACAGAAGAGATAATAGTTTCCTCCAGGTCAAAACTGGCCTTCTTTCTCCTTTTTCTTATACCGGGTATTCCGAAAGATATTCTCTGTTATATAGCAGGGCTTTCCCCTATAAAAATCTATACATTTCTAATTATATCCACTGCTGGACGTCTTCCCGGCATTATAGGAAGCGTATTAATGGGTGACGCAGCGGCAGGAAAGCGATGGCTGTTTGCGGGGATTATCTTTACAGTAGCTGTAGTTCTATTCTTTATCGGTTTTATCTATAGAGAAAGACTGGAACAATGGATTTCGTCACTGTCGCATAAATCTAAAAAAACAGAGAAAGATTACGAGGATCCGGTTTAAGCCTTTTCTCTTCCAGCATTTTAACAATTTCAACAATCCGTTTATTAAGGGGAGTTGCTATACCATATTTTTTCCCCAGTTCAACTACCATGCCGTTTAGATAATTCACCTCTGTCTTTCTTCCCCTTTCAATAGAGGCCAACATGGAAGATTGAGTTTTAGCATGTTTTTTACCTATAAGCTTTATAATTTCATGCTTTAGAAAATCCGGAAACCCGCCTGCGGATAAAAGCTTCGGAATATTTACCCCGAACACTCCTCCGGGAAGCGGAGATAGTTTAACACCTTCACTTATGGCGACTTTATAAATTTCTCTTCCTATGTTAAGGCTTATAGCCCGCGCCCTCTTGCTCTTTACAAGTTCACCGAAAGAAAGCCCTGTTACAGCACCGAGTGAAGTAAGTGAAGCATTTATGGTAAGTTTAGACCATAACACGCCCTTAATATTTTCTGTAGTTTTCACCGGAAAAACAGTCCTAAGAACCTCTGCCGGATTCACTGCTGCAGCCCCCTTACGAGGAAGCCCTTCCTTCTCCGCAGAGTGTTTACCTGATTCTACAACAAACGGTCCTTCTGCTGTAACTGTATACACACCAGGCTTTGTCATAGACGAACCCCAAAGAACAGATGCAAGAACAATTTTCTCCCTGCCGAAACTCTCCTGAATTTTTATCCCTTCGAGGCCGTTCTGCAGAAGTACTATGCTGCCGCCTTCGGAAATGTGCGGCATAATATCCTTTACCGCATCTTCCAGAGTATTAATCTTAGTTGTTATAACTGCAATGTCAATCTGTGTATCAATTTCGGATACATTTTCTAAAATTTCAGGATTAGCTTTAATAACCGATTTCCCGGTATAAACAATTAGGCCTTTTTCCTTTATGGAATTATTTATCTCTCCGTTTCTGCTTATAACGATAAGATTATCCCTAAGCCGGCCGAAAAGCTTTCCCGCAATAACTCCTCCTAAACTTCCACAACCAACTACTGCAGTTCTAAACTCTCCTTCCATAATAAAAATCTCCGTATATAGTTTTTATGTATTGCCAATTTTCTAATTTATCACTATTCTCAATAATATGATACACGGATTACAGCATATAGGAATAGGGTTTAAAGATTTAGATAAAGCGTGGGATTTTTACAGAGAGGTTCTCGGATTTGATGTTCCCTTAAGTAAATCACAGCGTAAAGCGGACAGGATGGGTAAACTTACAGGCGGCCCCCAGGAGAGACGCGTTGTTATTGCATTAAACCTGTTAGGCGGTGCGCTTGTTGAAATTTTTCAATTTCTCTCTAAAGACCCGCTCGATGCGCCGGATTTTAACTGGGGAGATCTTGGGATTCTCTCCATGGCATTAAAGGTAAGGGATATAGAAAAAGCCTATATCCGGCTTAAAGAGAGGGGTGTTTCAATAGTAAACTCCCCTGAATCCCTGGATGTACTTCCGAAGCAGATGTTCTTTTACGATATAGAAGGAAACCTTTTAAGCCTCGTACAGATGCCCGATGCCGAGTTTTCTCTTATCGAAAAGAATTCCAATATCGGGGGGATTATCTTCCCTACAGTCGGAGTTTCCGATATGGAAAAATCACTTATATTTTACAGGGATATCCTCGGCTTTAACACGGTTATTTATGACTACGCAGGTAAAGATAAAAGGCTTAAAGGAATTCCCGGAGCCGACGGAGAACAGAGGCGTATTCTTCTTAAGCAGAGCAAAAACCCCACATCCCTTTTCAGCTTTTACCTGAGAGGGGGCATGATAGAACTCGTGCAGGTTAAAGAGGGAAGACACAATCACAGGTACTCGGGAAGAGGCTGGGGCGACAGAGGAATTATGGAGCTCTGCCTCGATGTGAACGACATAGAAGCTACATATAAAGAGCTTGTAGACAAGGGTGCACAACCTGTTATAGAGGCAAATACGGATAAATTTGATATGGGAGGCGGAAGCTCTGCCTTTTTTGCCTATATAGGTGATCCTGACGGCACATGGGTTGAGCTTGCAGAGATTACGAGCTTTCCTATATGGGGCCGTTTAAAGTTCAACCTTAAGAAAAGGCCGAAGGATAAACCGCTCTCTCCTTTTCTCCTTAAACTGCTTAAATTCACCAGGCAAAAATAAGAGTACCCCTCTTTGCAACCCTTGCAGCCCCGGCCTTCATTTTACCATCGCAATCCCCGGAGGAAGCGTCATAGTTTTGTAGTAAAGATACTTTAGCGGATGTATATTAAGCGGATTGGGAAACCATCCTCCCACCGATTCTAAATCTATGAGGTTACAAGACGGAGGGTTGCTCAAAGGGAGGACCACCGCGCCGTTTAAAAGCATCTTTTCCGCTTCTGACAGACTCTTGTATCTTTTAATCCCTTTTTCACTGTACGACTTTTCTATTATCTCATCGTAGTTCTTATTACTAAACTTAGCATCGTTTAAATTGCCCCCGCTCATCCAGAGCTGGAGAAACGTAAGAGGGTCTGCGAAATCGCCTATCCATGTAGCACTGCCCAGGGTATAGTCGTCCTTTTTAAGTTCTTTAAGGTACTCTTTATAGGGGTATTTCTCTACCCTTACATCGGCAGAAAGCTTTTTCTCCCACATATCCGTCATAGCCTTAACAATTTTAGAAGTTCCGGAAGAATCGGATATTTTAAAAATTATAGGCGGCAGGCCCTTTCCGTCCGGATATCCGGCATCCTTTAAAAGGCTCATAGCCTCTTTATCGTTCCGTTTTGTTATACCATCAATCTTTGGATAACCAGGAATAGAGGGCACAAGTGTGGCTGTGGGCAGTATTGAATTATCCTTTCTGAGTGTTTCCCAGGGAATAAGAAGCGCAAGACCTCTTCTCACTCTGTAATTGTTCCACGGGCTCTTATTGCTCACAAAAAAGAAGTAGGTCGTACCGAAAAGCGGGTGCGCAACAATTTTCGATGTATCCTTTATAAGGTCCGAATCCCAATCATCCGCCCACTGGATTTCACCCCTGTTAAACTCGCGTGATATTTCCTTTACATCATCACTGAAAAGAATTTTAATGATATCCATTTTAACATTCTTCTTATCCCAATACAGCATGTTTTTCTTAAGAACTATTTCATCCTTTGTTCTCTTATAGAGCAGAAAGGGGCCATTTCCGATAACTACTCCCGAACCATTCCAGTTTTTATCCTCCGTATACTTTTTGTAGAGAGGCACAAAACTCGTATGGCAGAGTACCTTTAGAAAATGGGAAGCCGGTTTATTTAACTCTACATCAAGCTCTTTATCGGAAACAGCCTTTATTCCTACTTTATCCGGGTCTGATATTTTGCCCTTTCTGTAATCGGCGGCTCCTTCTATAATATCGAAGAGAAAAGAGTATTCCGCCTTGTTTCCCGGCTCAAGCATCCTAAGCCATGAATCTCTAAAGTCCTCTGCGGTAACAGGGGCGCCGTTACTGTACACTGAATCATCCCGCAGATAAAACTTATAAGTAAGCCCGTCATCCGAAATTGTCCACCTCTCTGCGGTCCCCGGAATCGGCTCCATTGTAAAGGGGTTATATGTTACGAGTCCTTCGTATATTCCTGTTGCTATCTGCAGTCCAACAGTTGTGTAGAGATGAAGCGGGTCCAGGCTGAAACTTCCCGGGCTGAAAGCTATCACAAATTCATCTTTTTCCGAATCTTTACCGTCTGCCTTGCTGCCGGAATGACTATTCACGAGGTTATCCACCAGGCTGCCCGCAGAACTGCTGGCCCACCTGCCCGCCGGATTATCTGCAAACACAAAAACAGCAGGGAAAAGAAACAACAGTATTAAAAAAACACCTAA
>QNBI01000029.1 GCA_003641675.1 Spirochaetota bacterium
TAAAAATGGATACAAAGCTTTACATTGAAAACAAACTTTACGACATCGCATACCTTGGAGGAGAGAATCCCCTTCCAATCTTTAGTGCAGAAAAACAGGACCTGGATATTCCCACAGCTAGTAGCATGAGCCAAGAAGATACCCGGCGCCTTGGCTGGGACAATGGCAGGGTGGTACTTCCCTACAAGATGCAGGACAGGTATACACGCGAAATGAAAAAGAGGCCTTTGAAGACCATTGTATTAGAAAATGCTTACCTTAAGGCGGAAATACTTCCAGAATTAGGGGCAAGGCTCTATTCACTTTATGATAAGGATGAGGGGAGAGAACTCCTCTTTAAAAACCCGTACATCCGGTTTGCAAATCTCGCCATAAGAAACGCATGGTTCGCGGGGGGAATAGAGTGGAATATCGGCAAATTGGGGCATTGCTTCTTTACATGTTCCCCGGTTTTTGTGGCAAGAATCAATATGGATGATAACACACCAGGGATAAGGATTTACGAGTATGAAAGAAGGAAGGGGCTTTTCTGGCAGGTTGATCTTTTACTGCCGGAAGGTTCGAAGAATCTTTTTGCACATATGAAAATACAGAATACAACGGGAAGAGATTTGCCCATGTACTGGTGGACAAATATTGCAGTTATAGAAACGAAAGATACCAGGGTAATTGCACCTGCAAAAGAGGTTATCTACATGGACCCCGAGAGTCAAAGTGACAGGCAAAATGATAGCAACGATACCTTTTACGGAGAGTACGGATACGGGAAGGCAAAGCTTCCCTACATTCCGCCACTAAAGGGTAAGGATGCCACCTACTCCAGCAACTACATTTTTTCCAGCGAAATCTACTACCAGTGTCAGGAGGCAGTTATGCCCTGGGTAGTGGCGGTAGAGAGTGATGGGTATGGGCTTGTAGAGGCATCGACTAAAAACTTTCCGGTAAGAAAGATGTTTTGTTCGGGGATGCACCAGGGAGGTGAACACTGGAAGGAGTTTTTGTCTCGAAAAGGGGAGGCGTATATAGAGATGCAGGCCGGTTTCGGCAAAACTCAGCAGCACAGTCTGCCAATGAAAGCGGGAGACGTGTGGGAATGGACAGAGATGTTCGGGCCCATTAAGATAAATCCGGAAGAGGCATATTCCAGGGAGTGGGACGAGGTTGTTAAGAGCACCGAGACGAGTGTTCATTCTGTCATGAAAACGAAAGAACTAGATTCTTTAAATAAAAGGTTTAGACAGGTGGCTATGGAGAAACCCAGAGAGATCATTCACAGTGGAAGTGGCTGGGGAGCACTTGAAATTGAACGGTGCAGGAGAGAGGGGCTTTCATTCAGGGTTCCTGCTTCACTGGTTTTCCCAGAGGATTCAATCGGCAAGGATGAAACGCCCTGGTTAACACTGCTTTGCAACGGAAAACTGCCGGAACGGGATACCCGTGAAATACCCAGTTCATGGATGGTACAGAGGGAATGGATGACCATGCTTGAAAAATCCATGGGCGAAAGAGATAACAAGGCCTATCGGGACGACTGGTATTCGCTTTTACATTACGGGGTTATGCTTTTTGAAAACGGGCAGAAAAATGCAGCAAGAGAGGCGTGGGAAGAATCGGTTAAAATTAAGCCTTCCTGCTGGGCATTTAGGAACCTGGCCCAACTTGCACTACGGGAAAAGGGAAATAACGAAAATAAAAGTAAGAAAAATGGCAACCTTGCAAAGGCAAGAGATTACATGAAAAGGGCCTGGGACAAGGCAATGGAAGATGGTATATTCGAACATGCACTTGCAGAAGAATACCTGAGCCTTTTAAACAGGAGTGGGATGTACCGTGAATCGCTAAGGGTTTATGAAACGCTTCCCGAAGAAATAAAGAAAGTTGACAGGATAAGGGTTATAAGGGCAAGAATAGCCTTCGAAGAAGACGATTTTGAAACTTTAAACGAGATACTAAAAACGGAGTTTGCCTGCATAAGGGAAGGCGAAACGGAGCTTACAGACCTTTGGTTTGGGATGTGGGAAAAGCGATTGGGAGCAGAGTATGGCACCGGCATTACAGAAGAAATAAGGAGCGAGGTGCGCGTTAAGTATCCACCTCCCGAAAATATTGATTTTAGAAAGATTTCGGCATAATCTAATGGTTAATAATATGGGAAAAAACGGACACGAAGACAGGGTATCGGTAAAACAGAACCTGCGGAAGAAACTTATTATAAAGACACTTATTGAGGCCGCAGAGCCCGTATCGGTAGCGGAGATAACAAAAAAAACCTCATCCAACTACCCCACCATCAACTCCCTCCTTTCACAGTTAAAGGAAGAGGAAATTGTAACGGAACTTGGCCTCGGCGAATCGACCGGAGGAAGAAGGCCAACCCTGTACAGGCTTAATAACGAGAAGCTCCTTTTTGCCGGTATCGAGGTGGGCCACACCAATAACCTGCTGATTATCATGAACATAGAAAACAGGGTTATCCACAGCATTACAACTGACAGCAGAGAGATAATTGCAAGCAAGAATCCCCTTAAGATGCTTGCAGACAGCTGCCATAACCAGCTTATAAGCTACCTTGAAGGGGCAGGCATTCCCCGTGAAAACCTTCAGGGAGTGGGAATCGGCTTTTCCGGAGACCTTTTTAAGCACTTTTCCGGCACAAAGGAGAACGACCTGGAGGTTTTGCACCGGGTTGAAAGAAAGCTTTCCATGCTTATGAAGATTCCTGTGCTTATAGACATAGATGTTAAGCTTATGACCCGGGCGGAGAAGTGGTTTGGTAAGTTAAAGAACGTTAATAATGGCCTCTGCATAAATCTTACCTGGGGCATTGGTTTGGGTGTTATAATGGGAGGAACTATTCAGCAGGGAGCACACGGCCACCTGGAATTCGGCCATATCACCGTCAGAGAAGACGGCGATCTGTGTTACTGCGGCAAGAGGGGCTGCCTGGAAACAATAGCTTCGGGACACGAACTGGAAAAGAAGGCCAGGGAAAAGATTTTAGCCGGCGAGAAGACGATGCTTACAGAGATGATAAAAGGGGATGTGGACAGGTTGGAGGAGGATATCATTGTAACGGCTGCATTGGAAGGTGATATCTTTTCGATAGAATTAATTACCGAGGCTGCCAAGGTTCTTGGCGTTCAAGTTGCAAACCTTATTAAGCTTTTTGACCCTGAAAAGATAGTCATTAATGGGACGCTTTCCCGTGCGGGAAGACTGCTGCTAAACCCTATAAGAACTGAAGTTGACAAGAGGGCACTCTATTATACGAAGGAGTCTGTTCCAATAGAGACATCCGACCTGGGAAAGACTGCCATTGCGCTTGGTGCCGCATCGATGCACATTCACGAGTTTCTAAAGGATTCGACATCCGATATTGTTAAGTTTATTTAATTGTTGGGTGGTATGAGAGTTTATTCTTGAAACGTCAAGCAGCTTTTATGGAATACCATTTGGCCTGCTTGTATCCCATTCAAAACTACCATGGTAACGTATAACCGTTGCTATAAGCTTTGCAAGCTCTTTAATTGTCAGATTAGTACCAGTACCTATAATTGTAAATATCACATATACTAAGGGCGCTGAGACTCAGGAGGTAAACCGGCAGAGGAGAGAGGTTCGAGAATAAAAATAAGAGGATGGTATTGATATTTCAGGAATGCTGTAAATATTTTAAGAAAACATATTACCAGCAGGAAAGAGCTATGACGATTTAAATAACGTTCCCCGATAGGCCGCTATTGAAGTTTTTATCAGGGTAAGCACCCAGATGAAAACCAAAAGCCAGTACAATACAAAACCTGTGTAGTCAACAAGCTGCAGATTAAATACTGTAGAAACAGCATGGCTGCCGGAAACATAGGCTCCAAGGGGAAAGGTGAATGCCCACCAGGCCATTGTATAGGGAAGTTTAAGATTTTTTATATAGTGAAGTATAAAAAATATTGTCATAATTACCCACCAAATACCAAAACCCCAGAAAATTAATCCGAATGTAAAAAACACATCCTTGGAAATTATGAAATCACTTACCTTAACCAGGCTTATTAAGGCTACAGTACCTGCCCCGATAGGTCCCAGGTTAATAGAAATAGTAGGGGCAAGAGTATTGGGAAGAGGATGATGCACTATAAAACGGTAAAAGCTTATTGCAAGAATGGAAAGGTAGAGGAAAAAGCCTGCTCCCCAGCCGAAATAGTTTATTAGAAGGACAACCTCTTTAAGTATACCACTTAAATGCGGTACAAGAAGACTACCGGGGATGGGTATTACTATAAGGCCGACAGGAGGAATAAACCATGCCGGGTTGATATGTTCGAGTTTTACATGACTTCCTGTGAAAACAATGTAGGGTACCAAAATTGCAAAATATATGGTGAGTGCTGCTGCGGTGAACCAGAGTATTTCGCCCAATAGTATATTATTGCCTATAACAATAAAGTCTGCCGATAAAACCAGCATTCCGATTGCTATGGTAGGGTAGAAGTTTGTTAATACGGGGTGATGCAGATCGGAAAGTGCATTTGTAGGAAACATAATCCACCGTAAAAGCCATGGAACAAGCAGTATGGCAAAAAGTGCTATATTGAAATAGAATAGGCATCTGGAAACTACAGCCAGAAAGGGAAGGAATTCCGAATAAAAAAGTGATACAAGAGCAAGTATCCCTGTTCCCATTACGGAGGCGAACCATGACGGGATGAAATTTTTAATTACTTCACACCTGCAGTTTAGTTCTTGCAGCATTTTTCTCTCCTTAGTTTTAATTGTTAAATAATTATATTTTGCCATATTACCAATTAATCGCCAAGTGTCAAGTTCAATTTAAAAATTATTTGCTTTAAAGCAGTGTTCTGGCAGATTATCAAAGTCGCTACAACAAGCAGTTGAGACCTTTTAAATTGGAATTATATAGGTACAGTACCGGATGAACTAGATTGTGAGTTGACATTGAGAGAGAAACTAGTCACCAAAAAGTCTGTTAAAATTCTGTTTTGCTCTTTCTTTTTTATCTGTTTTATTTTTTATCTGGAGTCCTTCTGTGTGACTATTATTGCTGGATTTAGGGTCTAAGCCCTCCAGCTTTTTAAACCGGAAGAATTCGCAGAAATTTGCCCTGTCTTTTTCACGTACAGGTTCATGAATTGTTTCAAGACAGTCCCAATGAGCTCCCTCGCTGTAAAACTTGCAGTTATAACAGATTTTAAGGTCTTTGGAGCAGAAAGGGCAGGTGGAAGAACGGTAGATTTGCATGTTCTCATCTATTTCCGCTCCGCAGAAGCAGCATACTCTCATAACCTCTCATTATACCGTTTTTTATTTTATTAGCCAACCTAAAATATAAAATGAGCTGTCTGGTAGCCCCCGGCAGCAACCTCCGGCAGCAGCCCCCAGCAGCAGAAAAATACCAGCAGCAGCATTAAGTGAAAGAAACGCTGTTGCCGGTGTATTTTAAAATAAACGTTTGCCTTATCTGCCTATTATTGTAATTCGGCCTTCTACCTTGGGTGTAACAGGAGTGTGATTCCTTATGTATTCTTCAAGTATTTCCGGTATTGTAATTGCCGTATCGTACTTTAGGTTGGAAGGAAGATTCTTTATCATTATGTAACCGTCCCCGCCGGCTGCATTGAAATTGCCGATTCCGAGAGTATAAACTTTGTTCATATCTATTGGATTTCCGTTTACATAAATATTTCTTACACGGTCTCCGTGAACAGCTATTCTTGTAGGTTTGGATTCGGAGTTAAGGATCTGCGGCTGTTTGGTTAAATCTATAGTAAACTTTACGCCAGATACCTGTAAGAATGCTCCGGACGGCGGTAATGCGTCCTTATCCCGTATGTCGTTCGGTGCTACAAGTGCCGCTGCGCCTCTTTCGAGCACTTCTTTTACCTGGACGCCTGTGAGTTTTACAATAACAATCGTATTGCCGAAGGGGTGCATTTCCTGAAGCGTTTTTGTGGTAATCATCCCGCTCGGGTAAATTTTATCGCCCCTTATTCCTCCTCCGTTTGCAAGTGCAATATCAAGGTTGAACTTCTCTTTGGCAGCGTCTGTAAAGAGGTTTCCTATTGCCGTTTCTCTATACCGCACGGCACCTTTTTTGGCATCGAGGTCTAGGAGACTCTTGCCTACAGGTTTGGGTGGCGGAAGCATGCTTATACTTAAAGCAACCATTTTCTCCGACACAGGATCTTTTGCTACTGTTTCATCGAGGAGGTGCAGCGTCCATTTGTATGAGCTTACTCCTTTATCTCCGATCTCTAGCTGAAGTTCCCCTATATATGCCGCCCGTGCACCGTCCTGTACTATTATGGTTTTACGGCCGTCCGGGTTTGTCACCTCTTCTGCTTTTTTCATTAAAACATGAGAATGGCCGCCGACTATAACATCAATCCCATTTACTTCACTGGCAAGCAGCCTGTCTGCATTTAGTCCGATATGGGTAAGTGCAACTATCAGATCGACATTTCTTGCTTTTAGAGTTCTCACCATCTGTTCTGCAACGGATTTAAGATTAGTTTCTACCTTTACGTTATTACCTAGGTTAGTGATTATGGGAAGGCTGGGGGTTATGAGCCCGAAAATTCCCACTTTAACTCCGTAGAGTTCTTTTACAGTAAAGGGAATAATTTTGCCTCTAAGGGCAGGTTCGCTACTAACATCGAGGTTTGCTCCGAGAACCGGAATTGTAGCATAGGATAAAGCCTGTCCTAACACGGACGGTCCTAAATCGAACTCATGATTTCCCGGAGTCCATGCATCTGCAATCTGATCCCAGAAAAGGGTTTCCGGAATTCCGTGAAATGCTCTAAAGTACGGCCCGATAAAGTCATCACCGGAAGTCAGGAAAATAACACTTCCCCTCTCTTCCTTCAGCTTCTTTGTGAAGTAAGCTATCCTCGGAATTCCCCCAACGGTTTTTTTAACCTTTTCGCCGTTAATTTTAATCTTAGTCTGATACTCCGTAACCTGGCTCTGCAGGTCTGCCGTGGTAAGAATAGTAATCTTTTTCTCAAACTGTCCCTTTGCACCTGCGTAAAAGGGAACAAGTATAAAAGCGGTTAAAAGTAAAAGAAAACTAATACGGCTAAACTTTCTAAACTTTTTCATAATATTTCCTCCCGAAGATTGTTAACCGAGTATAAAACCCGATTCTTGTATCTAATTCCGGTTAAACCGGAGCCTTCCATGTATTATCTACGTAATTGTAAAACAGATAAATCTGTATATCAAGAAATATATGAACTTTTATTGAAATATTATTTAAGTTTCACCGTGACTGGGCAGAACTGTACTAAAGAATCTTTATGTATAGACCGGCAGAATAAGTTTATTAAAAGATGATTTCTTTTTTCAGCTTTGCAGATTTTATTTCTGCAAGGCATACATTTAAAGATTCCAGAGCTGTGTCTACGGTTACAATGCCGGATAATTTACCATTTGCTACATTAGCAGTAAAATCTTTTAGTTCATAGTAATAGCCGTCTCCTTCCGGGAAGGGCAAAGCATATTTATCACTTTCATCAGGATACACAGCGACAACCGGCTCTTTCGAAAAATCAAGCTCTATAGTTGCTTTTTCAAGAATATAGAAAGCTCTCATATTAAAGCCAAAACTCTTAGAGCATATCCAGCCTCCGGTAGAACTTACGACTTTATCAGGATATTTGTACATCGTCGTTATATGAGAAATGCTGTTGTTTTTAACAAACACTCCGGCCGATTTTACACTCTCAGGCTTACCGAACAAATAAAGAACCATGTCGACATCGTGGATGTGGAGGTCCAGAGCGGCATTTCCCGACCGCTTTTCATCCAGAACCCAGCCTTTCCATGCCCATGAAGGGGTCATAGAGAATCTTGCAAATTCTGCATATCGCACTCTGCCGTACTTTCCTGTATCTATAAGCTTTTTTACTTCGGAATATGCAGGCCAGTACCTTAAGCATTGGCCTATACTGAAAAGCTTTCCTGTTTCCCGTACCTTGTTAGCTATCGCTTCTCCTTCTTTTAATGTAAGAGCAAGCGGTTTTTCGCAGAATATATGATAGCCTGCTTCTAACGCTTTAATGCTTGCATCTCTATGGAGAAATGTCGGAAGGCATATATCGACAAAATCAAACCCGCCGTCTTTCAGCATAGCATCATAATCCGAATACTTTTTTACCTTCGAAAGATCAATCGCTTTCCCGCTTGTTTTTATATTTCCGCGAGATTCGAGGTTCTTTATATTGAGCGCTTCTTTATTCCCGTCACAGACAGCTACAACCTCAACATTTTTAAGCTTATTAAGGTAAATCCCCAGGTGCATTTTCCCCATAAAGCCTAAACCCACAACTGCAACTTTAACCATATACTCCTCCTGAATGCTTCTCTTATATATACATCGCACATATATCTTATATATGTGTTGAATTTCTAAATAGGTCTTCCCTATGATTGTTTATATAATCTTAACCGCTATGTCTTCAATACAATAAAAGTTAATTTGAATAAATTCTGATAATTTATTAATATGAGAACAGGAGAAATAAATGAGCCGTAAATTAAGGATGGGTATGGTAGGCGGTGGGCCTGGAGGCTTTATAGGAAATATTCATCGTAAAGCTGCAATGCTTACCGGAGAAATTGAACTGGCGTGCGGGGCTTTTTCATCCAGACGGGAAAAGTCCGGGGAAATGGGAAGGCATCTGTACCTGGAGCCAGGCCGTGTTTATGATTCTTATGTGCAGATGATAGAGCATGAAGCCGTTCTTCCAATCCCTGAACGTGTGGATTTTGTGAGTATTGTTACCCCGAACTATCTTCATTATCCTGTTGCAAAATACGCTCTGGAAAAAGGGTTTCCAGTAATATGTGATAAACCGCTTACAATACGCTACGAAGAATCGAGAGAACTTGCTGCGGTTGCAGAGGCCAAATCACTGCCCTTTGCAGTTACCTATGTATATTCTGGCTATCCCATGGTTAAAGAGGCGAGAACCCGCGTTTTGCGTGGGGATTTGGGCAAGATCAGAAAGGTTATAGCCACATATACCCAGGGAGGTCTTTCAAAATTACTGGAAGCAGAGAAGCAGAAAAAGCCTCTCTGGAGGCTGGATCCTGTTAAAGGCGGAAAGGCAGGCAGTATCGGCGATATCGGGACTCATGCCGAACATATTGTAAGATACATTACGGGTTTGGCGATTAATGAGGTATATGCCGACCTGCATATAACCATTGCTGGTAGAAAAATTTTTGATGATGGAGATATTTTAGTCCACCTTGATAATGGTGCAAATGGAGTCATTTCTTTAAGCCAGGTGGCAAGCGGTGAGAAGAACAATCTTGCAGTTGCAGTTTACGGCGAAAGGGGAAGCCTTGAGTGGAAGCAGCAGGAACCTAACAGTCTTGTATTAAAGTGGGGCGACAGGCCTTCCGAACAGTTAAAAACCGGTTTAAATTCGCCAGCAGTAGAGTCGGATACCCTGGCAGCAACGATTCTTCCTGCTGGCCATCCGGAAGGCTTTATAGAAGCTTTTTCGAATATTTACAGAGGGTTTGTATGTACTGTTAGAAGGGGTCTGTTAAAAGAACATGTAAACTGCAGCGTCCCCGATTATCCGGAAATTAACGACGGCGTTGCAGGCATGGCCTTTATAGAAGCTGCACTGCAGAGCACAGAAGCAAAGAAATGGATAAAGGTTAAAGCTTAAATCCGCTGAAAAGTTTTTTAAGGTTAGATTTTTCTCTATAAAAAACGGGCGGCTGTCCTATAGGCGCATCAACTAATATCCACCCTTGAGAATATTTCTTTCCTGACCAGAGATGAATCCATGAATCGTCTGGCAGATATAATTTACATTTCCTTTTATTGAAATTTAGAAAACCATGACCTTTGGAGGTGGATTCTTTATTAGTCGGAATAGGGTCTTTTCATCCTCTTATACAGGTTTTCCTTGTAGTGCTTATTGTTTCACTTTTAAAAATTACCTTTTCTAGCAATACAGTAACTGCAACAATTGTAATTCCAATAATGATAGCACTTGCCCAGAACATAGGAGTAGCACCTCTCACAATAACACTACCGGCTGCAATAACGGCTTTCATGGCATTTATCCTTGTTACATCAAGTCCGACAAATGTAATTCCCTATTCTGCCGGTTATTTTTCTATTAAGGATATAGCAGTTTCTGGAATTGTGATGACGCTCATTGCTTCTGTAATTGTTGCAGTTACAATTTATTTTGCAGGCACCTTTTCCGGCTTGTATTAAGGTCGGTTAATTAAGTACTAAATGTGGCTATTGTATGGTTATATTAAGAGTTTTCATTTTCCGCATAAGGTTGTTCGGCAGAATCCCGAGAGAAACAGCTGTTCTCGAAATATTATAGTTATGTATTTCAAGCTGTTTTAAAATATATTCTCTTTCCAGCATGTTTTTTGCCTCTTTATAGGGCAGTGTTTTCTTAAATATGTTGTCCGATGCTGATGCTAAGGTGGTGCTTTTTCGTGCAGTCTGCGCTATATCACCAGCAGTAATTTCTTCGTTTTCGCTTATAATGTAGAGCTGCTGGATAAGGTTCTTAAGCTCTCTTACATTTCCCTTAAAGGGCAGGGAAGAGATTTTTTTTAAAGCTTCCCTATTTAAATGCTTTTCTTCCCTCCGTATTCGAGAAAAATGTTCTTTAAAAAGTATTCGGCAATTTCCGGAATATCTTCTCTTCTCTCTCGTAATGGTGGAACGTGAATTATTAACGAGCTTATCCTGTAAAATAAGTCGGGACGGAAAAGATCCTCATTAATTAAGGTTTCA
>QNBI01000030.1 GCA_003641675.1 Spirochaetota bacterium
AGGATCCTTTCCAAAGATATCTGTCTTTACAACCAGGGTATCTATGCGGCAGTACCTACAATATGGGGTATTCCGCCAGGCCAGGTAGAAGAGACGTCCTGCTATTTTAACGGAGACCCGTACTGCAGATACAAAATAACATGGAGCAGTCTACGCGGAATTAGGCGTCTTTTCTACGGTCTTTCCACAAAAAAAGCCTCGCTTATTCAGGCGCTGGATGAAATAGAAAAGGATAAGCAGCTCATTAAAAAAAAATATACGGAAGTTCAGAACTTAAACCTGCAGCTTTACGACAAAGTAGCAAAACTAAAAGCTTTAAACAGAGCTTCCAATTATCTAGTTTCAACGCAGGACATAGAAAAAATTCTTAACTATACCTTAAATATGGCCCTTACTATTTTAAAATTTGACCGCGCTATACTCATGTTGATTGATAAAAACAACAAATTCCTGGAGTACTCCTACGCTACAGGAGGAAGAAGTGAGGATATAGAGAAACTTAAAAACTACCGTATTCCGCTTACCAGAGAGCACAATATCATGATTAAGGCTCTTAAACGTAGAAAGCCCGTACTTATAAGAGATGTTGCGAAAGCTCATTTAAACCCCTCCAATCTTATAATAAGTGAATTCCGGCCTACATCATTTACCATATGCCCCCTAATAGCAAAACAGAAGGTTATAGGGGTTTTAGGTGCAGACAGGCGAGACATATACAATAGAATTACAGAAGCGGACACCGAATTACTCTCTATATTTGCCAATGATATTGCCGTTGCCCTGCAGAGGGCAAACCTTAACACAGAACTTAAATCAAGTTATCTTAGTGCCGTTATGGCTTTGGTAAATGCTATAGAAAACAAAGACCCTTACACAAAAGGCCATTCGGAGAGGGTTGCAAGGTTAGCAGAAAAAATAGGGAGAGTCCTTGACCTACCGTCGGAGGAACTTGAGTATCTAAGAATCGGAGGTATTCTCCACGATGTAGGTAAAATCGGAATACCAGAATCTATCGTACGTAGCCCGAAGTCTTTAACAAAAGCGGAGTATAGAATTATTAAGTCCCACCCTGTGAAAGGAGAAGAAATACTTGAGCCTATATCTTTTTTGAAGGGGCATTTATATCTTATCCGCAATCATCACGAACGATACGATGGTAAAGGCTACCCCGATAAACTAAAGAGAGACGAAATTCCTTTAGGCGCAGCTATTATGTCGATAGCAGACACCTTCGATGCCATGATATCATCAAGGCCATATAGAAAGGGGTTACCATTAAAACAGGCAGCAAAGGAAATTTACAAGAATTCAGGGACTCAATTTGCCCCAGAAATAGTGGAAGCCTTTAAAATTATTTTTGAAAAGGATATATTACTACATAAACTCCAATATCTAAAAAAATAAAAAAAATAACTTGCAAACAGATACCTCGTTATGATGAAATATAGACAGAAAAAGTTTTTATCTTAGGAGGTATCTCATGAAACTCAGTATTTCTAGTTTTTTCCAGTCAAAATGGAATGTTGCGTTATTTCAGCATTTCCACCCGGTTGTCTGCCAGACATACATGCAGACATTAGGCAAAATTTACTATCTGTTCAACAAGAAGGAAAGGAAAACCATTGAACAGAACATTAGGGATTTCCTTTACGGAAAAACAGAAAAGGAAGTAAGGAAAATCACAAGAGAGGCTTTCCACGGTATTTTCCAGCATTACTTTGAAAAGATGTTTTCCGCCTACCGGAATTTCGATGAAGTTGCAGCATACATAGACAAGCACTTTAAAGTGGAAAACATCGACGTAATTAACAAGGCACTTGCACAGGGGAAAGGACTTATCCTCGCCACCGCTCATTTCGGAGCTGTTGAGTTTATTCCATGGGTACTTGCATTAAAAGGGTACCCCATTAGTATAATTCTTGAATACAATGCCGAAATATTAAAAAAGGCCCTTCATGAAAAGATAAGTCATGCAGACGTGGAGCTTTTCTCTTCTTCCGATGGTAAAGGAACCGTGTTTTTTAGAGCGCTTAAAAGCATAAAGAGAAACAGAATACTTATGACAGAATGCGATGAAGTGGATAGATGGAGAAGGAAAAAAAGTAGTACAATAAAGCTCTTCGGGAAAACCCTCTACTTTGACAATACTTTAAACGTCCTCTCTCGGCACACAGGCGCACCTGTAGTAAGCGTCTTTCTAAAACGTACAGGCAGAATGAACTACACTCTTATATGCGAGGACATCTCTGTAGAAAAACATATAGATAATACAGCAAAAGATGTTATGTATGTCTGGCAGAAGTACGTTACAAATAATCCAGAACAGTGGTACCAATGGAAAAAATGGAAGCAAATGAAAGTCGCTTCTTAAGTTTAGGTATAGAATATTTTTCTCATTCGTTATATCCTTGGAAAAATTAATTTCCGGGGATATTCGAATGAGAGTAGAAAAGTTCGGCGGAAGTTCTCTCGCCGATTCTGAAAGAATAAAAAACATCTCATCTATAATACTCAATTCCAGTAAAAAAGAGAAAATAGCAGTTATACTCTCCGCCATGAAAGGTGTTACAGACAGTCTTATACGGGCAGCGCAGATCGCGGAAGAGGGTAATTCCGAATATACAGAAGACATTGAAAACATAAGAGAGAAACATCTTAAAGCGGTCCGTTCTCTCTTCGCTCCGAAAAACCAGACAACCGTTATAACTCATCTGCAGTTAATGTTTAATGAACTGGAGGATATCCTTCACGGAGTTGAGCTTGTTAGAGAATGCTCCAAAAGAACAATGGATCTTGTAATGAGTTTCGGTGAGCGTATGAGCTGCACATTAGTGACCGAATATCTAAATACCAGAGGCTGCAGTGCAAAATTTATAGATGCCAGAAATTATATAAAAACAGATAACAGATACGGGAGTGCAGTTGTTGATTTTGCAAAGAGTTATGCATTAATAAAAAATATAGGATCTCTTAAAGCAGTTCCCATTATAACAGGATTTATTGCTTCGACCGAGAACGGAATTACCACAACACTTGGCAGAAACGGGTCGGATTATACAGCTTCCATCTTTGGTGCGGCATTAGAAGCCGAATGCATAGAAATATGGACAGATGTCGACGGAGTTATGAGTGCAGACCCAAGGTTTGTAAGAAATGCATTTGTTATACCTGAGCTCAGCTATCAGGAAGCCATGGAACTGTCATATTTCGGAGCGGAAGTTCTGCATCCGTATACAATGATTCCAGCGATAGAAAAAGGAATTCCGATAAGAATAAAAAACAGCCTTAATCCATCCAATCCTGGCACCCTTATCTTAAATAAACTTATTAGCCACCCCTACCCTATTACAGGAATTGCCTCTATAGACAGCATTGCCCTTCTAAATATAGAAGGCGGAGGCATGATAGGAATACCCGGAATTGCTGCAAGGATATTCCATGCTCTTGCAAAAGAAGCTGTAAATATTATGATGATTTCACAGGCTTCTTCCGAACACAGTATATGCCTTGTTTTTCACGAAACAGAATCGAAAGCTGTGGTTAACTCACTGCATAGAGAATTAGCTTTGGAGCTGGAGACAAAAAGGGTTGAGAATTTTGAACTTAAAAAAGACCTCGTTATGATTGCCATAATAGGAGAGAACATGCGCGGCACACCGGGAATTTCCGGAAAGTTGTTCAGCGCCCTCGGCAGAGAAGAAATAAATGTTTTTGCTATTGCTCAAGGGTCATCCGAGCGGAATATTTCTTTTATTATTTCAAAGAAAGATGAAAAACATGCCCTTGGAACTATTCATAGAGCATTTCTGGAAAACGGTACTGATAGCGAAACAACAGGGAATTAAATAAAAAGGTGTATCACTATTCGTATATAAAAGTATTCGCCCCCGCAACGGTTGCAAATGTGGCATCCGGTTTTGATGTCCTCGGCTTTGCCCTGGAAAAACCGGGCGATACAGTAGAACTTACCGTAAAACAGGAAAAAAGAGTCAGAATTGTTAAAATAACAGGAGATAAGGGGGTTCTTCCCTTCGATACAAAAAAAAATACTGCTGCTGTTGCCGTTGAGGCATTTTTAAAGAGTATTAACTACCCCTTTGGCATAGATATTGTTTTGCACAAACAAATGCCCTTAAGCTCAGGGCTCGGAAGCTCTGCTGCGAGTTCGGTAGCGGCGGTATTCGGGGCTAATATACTGGCAGACGACCCGCTTAAGAAAAATGAACTTCTCGATTTTACAATGCAGGCGGAAAAAGCAGCCTGCGGGGCAGCTCATGGTGACAACACAGCACCATCACTTTTAGGAGGGTTTGTTCTTATTAGAAGCTATAAGCCTCTGGATGTGATAAAACTCCCAGTTCCGGAAGGACTTTCATGCGTAGTAGCACACCCGCATACAGAGGTAAATACAGGCGATGCAAGAAAAATATTAAAAAAAGAGGTAAGTCTCTCCAAAGCCATAAGCCAATGGGGCAACCTCGCCGCTCTTGTAGCTGCACTCTACGAGAACGATTTAAGCCTGCTTGGTCGGTCATTAATGGATGTTATTGTTGAACCTGTACGCTCTCTGCTTATTCCGGGATTCAACAGAGTAAAAGCCGCAGCTTTGGAAACAGGGGCTCTCGGATGTTCTATTTCCGGTTCCGGCCCTTCTGTATTTGCACTCTGTGCAAATATGAATTCCGCACAGAAGGTCGGCTCCGCCATGGAAGAATCATTTAAAGAAGCAGGACTCGAATGCGATCTGTACGTTTCCATGGTAAATAAAAAAGGCCCTTTACTTCTGGAGAAAAAATGAAATTTGTAAGTACTAGAAACAAAAAACTTGCTGCAGACTTTAGTACTGCAATTTTTACGGGTATGCCGCCGGACGGAGGGCTTTATGAGCCGGCGGGGAAAATTTCCCTGAAAGAAATTTATAGCTCCTTTGATAAAACAACTTCTTTTCAAAAACTTTCGGAAAAGGCGGCGGTTAAGCTGCTTGCACCGGAAATAGAGCAGGAAGCTGCCTTTGATATTGTAAAAACAGCCTTCACCTTCTCTCCGGCTATCCGAAAACTCGATGAAAGTATTTTCCTCCTGGAACTCTTTCACGGCCCTACATGTGCATTTAAAGACTTCGGCGCTGCTTTTTTAGCGGCATCCAGTGAAAGGTTATTAGATAACGGCAGCAAGAGGGCTCTTGTTCTTGTTGCAACATCCGGCGATACGGGAGGCGCTGTTGCACGGGCATTTCTAAACAGGAAAGGGATAGATGTGGTGATTCTCTATCCATCGCACAGAGTGAGCCCGCTCCAGGAAAAACAGCTCACCACACTCGGTGGTAATATTAATGCTCTGGAAGTAAAAGGGTCATTCGATGACTGTCAGAGAATGGTAAAAGAAGCTTTTCTCGACAAGGAGATTAGAAGCTCAATAAACTTAACCTCCGCCAATTCGATTAACCCCGGGAGGCTTATCCCGCAGTCATTTTACTATATGTACGGCTACCTTGCTCTGCAGGAACAGTTATCCGCGGATAATGCAAATAAGGATTTTGCCTTCTGCGTTCCAAGCGGGAACTTCGGGAATTTAACGGCAGGGATACTGGCAAGTGAGTGGGGACTGCCCGTATCCAGATACATTGCAGCTACAAATATAAACGATGTTGTGCCTGCCTATCTGAAATCCGGAATTTTTAAACCTCGTTCTTCCGTTCCTACACTTTCCAATGCCATGGATGTAGGAAATCCAAGCAACTTTGAACGACTTCTGGCTATCTTCCATAATGACAGCAACCTTATGAGTTCTGTAATTCACGGAGAAACAGTAACAGATACCGACACATTAAAAACTATTAAAGAGGTTTACGAAAAATACGGTATTTTTATCGACCCGCATACAGCTGTTGGCTACAGAGCGGCACAGAGATATTTAAAACATACAACACAAAAAGGCTTAAGGATTATGATCCTTTCAACGGCACATCCGGGTAAATTTACAGAAACTGTATTTAAGGCTACCGGGTACAAACCGGATATTCCGGAAACACTTAAAATTCTCTTAAACAAACCCAAGAAATCAACAATTATAGATCCTTCAACCCGTATATTAAAAGAATACATTCTATCCCGCTTTGTATAACGGTTGTTTTTACCCCTTTTCGGACCAATACGCTAAAGCATTTTCCATGTTTTCCGATTCTCATAAATAGGAACGAATAGAATTTTTTAAAACATGGAGGTGAAAAAGTGAAAAGGATTTCCGTATTTGTTTTGTTTATTCTGCTAATTTTTACTGTTTCGGGATTAAACGCAGAAACCTCTGCAGAAGCATCCTCCCAACAGGGATTAACTGCATTTCTTTCTCCCAATATAAAAGTGATAATTTATGTGGACTACCCGGAATCACAGCCACTTAAATACACTGGGAATTATATTGCAGATCTACAGAATGCCCTCCTTATCCGTGTAGAGAATAAGCTCTTTTTCATTAGAAAGGAATTTATTCAAAAACTTTCCATAGTACCGGATGCCTATGATTCCTCACTTGCCATGAATGCTCTGCACGATTAAAGGTAATACGCATTTTCATATTTTTTCTGGTCCTTTAAGAAGCCTCTGTATATCCTGCAAGCTTCGTAATAGCCTTCCAAATCTTTAAAAGATGCAGATGTATCCGCCCTGTAAATATCAAGGAGAAGAGGAAACAGAGGCGAGCTCATAAGGTCTTTTGTACGGTACAGAGGCAGTTCCTTCAGTGCATAGGGAAGCATGTGATACTTAATTAAAAACTTAACATTACTTATAAATAAAGAGTTAAATCCTAATCTGAGTAAAAATTTCTCTGCCTTTCTTGCTCCGACTTCCGAATGGCCGAAAAAACGCTTCTGGCCTATCTCCTGAGAGAAAGCCTTACCCACATCGTGCAGGAGCAGGGCTACAGACAACTCCGGATTAAAGTGTTTTCTGTACTTTAAGGCCTCCATTGTATGTTCCCACACATTACCTTCAGGATGATAATCTTTGGAATGTTCCGTTTTTGTCATTCTAAATATTTCCGGCCAGAAAGATTCTATAAATCCGGATTTAAGAAGCAGTTCAAAACCTTTATACGGATACTTTCCAGCCAGAATTTCCAACAGGAGGTCTTTCTGAGACTCTACAGTAGGTTCTAAGTTCCAGCTTACGCTATCCATTAACTCATTGTCCACTTCATAGGGCAAACGGGAAATTAATTTTGCCGCTTCAAAAATTATAAGCCAGTCCGGAAAATTATGATTCCGAATTCTAAGTTTTCCGGAACGCAGAAAGGGGTATATATTTTTCGGGTCAAAATAAACTTCCGTAAAGGGGTTATAAAATAATTCCAAAACAGGAAAAGGCTGAGGTTCTGTATCTTTAAAGGATTCTACACATGTAATTATATATCTGCCCCTTTCTGTTTTTAAGAATGCATCTGCAAATGGCAGCTTTGAGTATTGAATAGTATCAAACAGAACGGCAATTTCGGGAAGCTCGGCCTCTGCTAATATGTATGTATTCGTATTCCATTCTACACCAAAGTAACGTTCAAGAGCAGAGTACCGTGACAGTAAAATAGGAATATGCCTTTCGTGCATTATTTCCAGTGGTTTGTACATTCATATTTCCTTAAAGTATTTTATATCAAATTAATTGTTTTTCTTCCACTCGACAAAAATCTATTTTTACATTACATTGTTAATATAATACTATTTTGGCAAGGAGGAAGAATGATTACCGTAACATGCGATGCATGCAAAAAAACAATACCAAATGCAGTTAAAGACAAGAATTATACTACAATTCTGGACAAAAATCTCTGTCTTCCTTGCAAGGAAGAACTGGAGAACTCTGTCAGCGGGCAGATGGCTAAAAAACCCCGTTATCTGTTAAAGGAATACAAGAAGATTCTCGCACAGACTCTTAACAAGATGTGCAGTTAGACTTTTCGCTCTATCTCTTTAAATCCGGAATATTTCGTTAAGACAGAAGGAATTTTTACAGAACCGTCACCCTGCTGGAAGTTTTCAAGAATTGCAACAATAGCTCTCGAAACTGCAATAGCAGTGCCGTTAAGCATATGAACAAACATTTTTTTGCCGTCCTCTTTAAGCTTAACGTTTAATCTGCGTGCTTGATAGTCTGTACAGTTCGAGGCGCTAGTTACCTCGCCCCATCCTCCGGTTTCTCCTCTTCCGGGCATCCACGCTTCTATATCATACTTCCTGTATGCAGGCCCCCCTAACTCACCTGTGCATGTATCCACTATTCTGTAAGGAAGCCCCAACCCCTGGAATATTTTCTCCTCAATGCTTAAAAGATACTCATGCATTTTATCCGACTGCAAGGGATGAGAGTATATAAACATCTCTACCTTTGTAAATTGATGCACCCTGTACAGCCCTTTGGAAAACTTTCCTGCAGCTCCGGCTTCCTTTCTAAAGCAGTGTGAAAGGCCGGCCATTTTAACGGGTAATGCAGAGGGGCTTATAAAGCTGTTGGCATAATAACCGCCTAATGTAATTTCTGCTGTACCTACAAGGCATGTGGATGTTTCCTCCAAATGATATATATTACTCTCCTTTCCGCGGGGGTTAAATCCTATACCGCTTGCAATTTCATCCTTTGCTATATCCGGTGTTATTGTAAGAACAAAACCTTCATCACGGAGAGTATCCAGTGCATACTGCACCAGAGCAAGTTCCAGATAAACACCTTCATTCTTAAGATAGTAGAATTTCTGTCCCGAAACCTTCGTAGCGGTATCAAAATCCACAATATCTAGAATTTTCCCTAATTCCACATGATCCTTCGGTTTAAAATCGAAACTCGGTACGGAGCCCCATTTTTTTACTTCTCTGTTGTCTTCCTCCCCCTCGCCTACAGGAGCATCGGGATGGCTCATATTTGGAATTTTAAGAGCCTCTATATAGAGTTCTTTCTCTATTTTTGAAAGTTCATCCTCCAATTCGGCTATTTTAACTTTCAGTTCTTTTCCCTTTTCCACATAAACGGTTCTTTCATCGGATGAAAGCTTCCCGCTTATTTTAGACGAATTTTCGTTTCTTTTTTTACGTAAATCTTCGATATCATGTATAAGGCTGTTTCTCTTATCGTATAGCTCCGCCACCAGCTCCGGATTAGCCTTAACCCTCCGTTTTTCAACATTTTCCTTAACTTCTTTTAGGTTTTCTTTAATAAATCTATAGTCTAACATACTATAAGGATAATAGCTTGTAACCTGCTAAGCTTCAAGCTCTTTTGCACGGAGAGCTGCACTTTTTACCGCATCTATTACAGTGTAATCGAACGCTCCTTTTTCCAATGAAAGTATACCCTCTATGGTAGTCCCCGAAGGAGATATAACCTCGTGTATTAGTTCAGCGGGGTCTTCTTTAGATAAGTCCAGCAATGCTGCAGCTCCTGAAAGCATTAATTTAACAGTTTCAAGGGCAGTTTTATAAGGCAGACCTGCATACACCCCGCCCACAGAAAGGGCATGAACAAATTTAAAAACAAAGGCAATACCGGAACCGGACAATCCGGTTATTGCAGGTATTAAATTTTCAGAAACCTCTACAGGAGTACCAAGCGCCTCTGCAATAATAATAGCCTCCCTTTTAAACTCTTCATCTGCTTTATCGGAAAAAGAAACACCCACAGGCGCCTTTGAAATACGGGCGGAAATATTCGGCATAAAACGGGCTATATTACTAATATCTCCTCTGCCGGCAAGATACTTCCTATATACATCCATTTTTCTGCCTGCAACAATGGAAATAATTCCGAAGGGATATTTTGAACCTTTAAAATTCCCGGGCAGACTCTCCTTTAATTCTTCCAGTAGAAAGGATAAATCCTGCGGTTTAACCGCAACAATAATAATATCCGAATTTTCCATAACGGCTTTAGGATTAGAGTATACCGCAAGGCCGTACTTTTCCTCTGCAAGAATTACACGCTTTTCACGTTTTTCCATTAACCCGATTTCATACCTGTCGCTGTACTTTAAAAGAGCCGTTGCCAGAGACTCACCCATTACGCCGAATCCTATAATTCCTATGCGTTTCATATCCGCACCTCCTTAACCAAAAGGGCTTGAAGATTGTTGTTTTAAAGTATAAATATAGCATAGCAGAAACATTAATAGAATGACTATTTTTAAAGGAGGCCTGTATGAAAATAGGAATAATATCCGATACACACGATCACCTTGAAAATATAAAGAAAGCCGTTGATAGATTTAATAAATCCGGAATAGATATTCTTATCCATGCCGGAGATTTTTGTTCTCCCTTTGTTTTCAGGGAGCTTAACAAGCTGCAGCCCCAATGCAGTAGAGCATATGCCGTATTCGGGAATAACGACGGGGACAAGGTACTGCTTACGCAGAATGCAGGAAAATTCTGTTCCATACAGCAGGGTATTTTAAAAATTCAACTTGAAGGCAGGAAAATTGCCGTGATGCACTATCCTGATATAGCAGATGAGCTTTTTAGGTCCGGAGAGTTTGATATTGTAATTTACGGGCATACCCACAGGAAAAGACTAGATTTTAGCAGAGGAGAAACTTCTAAAAGGATAATTCTAAACCCGGGCTCCTGCGCAGGCTATCTTACGGACAGTCCCACCGCAGCCATTTTAGACCTTGAAAAAATGTCCGCCGATATTATTTCTCTATAGTATTAACCGCACATTGAG
>QNBI01000031.1 GCA_003641675.1 Spirochaetota bacterium
ACCTGTTGTAACCTGCAGAATGGTGGGCGGATACTTGGCTTACCCCAGATGGGCTAAAAAATGGAGAAGAATACCTGTAAAAGGTATCTTTAAAAAGCTCTATAACGGAAATGATATTCCGGATGACGAAGATCAGATTTATCGTGATATAAATGAAAGTCTTCGGAATATAGATTATGAGCTTGATATAAAACCTGACAAATACCACTATCACGGCCTTGCCGTCGATATAACAAAGGTGCTCTACCGATGCCCCAGCTGCGGAACAATGGAAGGACTAAAAATAGTAAAATCAAAGAACAGAAACACTGTGGAATGTATAAGCTGTTTTTCCGCCTGGAATGTAACTATCGATGCAAGGCTTGAACCGCTGGATGAAAACGGAAAACCGGAGGATACTCGGGTGCCTCTGTATGAATATGTAAGAACGATAAAAAAAATGCCTCTAATCCCTATTAGGACAGAGACAAGACTGCCGCTTGGAAATAATGAACTGATCTATCTAAAAAGCAGGCCGCATTTCCTTTTTAAGGAGGAGACTTTTCCTAATTTACGAGTGCTTGCATTCGGAAAGGCTTTTCTTACCAATAAACGGCTTTTATTTAAAACCAGACTTGGAATTCCTCTGGATGCAGATTTAAAAGAGATAGATTATTTATCAATAGAACCGGGGGATAAATTCCATTTTATGTATAAGGGCAAATTGTACAGGATACTTTTTAACCGAGAAAGCCCCGTAAAATGGTTCGATATAATTTCAAGGCTTAAAGATAATCCGAGTCAGAATAATACTAAAGATGGATCAGAAGATAGCACATATCATCCTGGGGCTTCTTCGTTTTAGAAAAGGATAAAACTTTTTTATGTATTTTTTCAAGGTCTAAAACCCCTGTTTTTGTAAGTTCTGTTTTAAGGAGTTTTTTAAACCTTGCCATGCCGAAGTTTTCTTTTCCATTGTAAACCTCTATGACCCCGTCGCTAATAAATAGGAGCTTATCTTTCTTTTTAAAACCGGACCTGTGTGTTTTGTATTTATGGTTTTTTACATGCCCAACAGGAAAATCCGACTGCTTAAACAGTTCATCTATTTTTTCACCGGAAATAACAAGCGGAGGGCAGTGAATCCCTGCCGAAGAGTATTCGAATTCCAATTTATCTGTATCTATAATCGAATAAAAAACAGTGAAGTATATTTCGGGATTCCCGTTATTTATTTCATTTATAAAACTCTCATTAAGAGATGACAGTACTTCTCCTGGGTCTGTAAGGATTATTGTGTTATCCTTTCTTCGTCCTGCAAAAGAAGAATTTTCAATGACCTGCTTTAAATATACTGTCAGCAGAGCGGTAGATGCGCCGTGGCCGGAAACGTCTCCCCCATAAATTACGGTCCGGTGTTTATCTATTTTTTTAACGCCGCATATATCGCCACCGAGTTCTGTACAGGGAATATAGTATGAATTAACTTCTAAATTACAGTATTTTATTTCTCTTTCCGGAAGAAATTTTTTCTGTATGTTGCCGGCCAGCAGGAGTTCGTTCTTTATTTCTCTGTTCTTTTTAGCAAGAGTTTTGTTTGCGGCTTTTAATCTTTCATTTCTTAATTTTATACGCTGATTCATTATTTCATGTTGAACAGAAGCCTTGTCTGCAAGTCTCTTATTGGAGTCCTGAAGCCTTGAAACAGCAGTTTGTATGATATTCCGCATTGTTATCGGGTATGCTTTAATGATTCTATTAAAGGCTTTACTGTCCAGAGACAGCAGTTCTAAGTCTGTAAGTGCCTTTATATCTGCAGTACGTGAGAAATCTTCGGAAAAGAAAGACATTTCACCAAAAAAATCTCCCTCCGTAAGGATTCTAAGCCTTATTTCATCATTAGAGCCGAAGCAGCTTAAAACTTCCGCATTTCCCCTTATTATACAATAAACTTTATGCTCTTTTTCACCGGTTTTTATAATATATTCATTCTTTTTAAAGTGCTCATTTTTTAGCAGTCTGCAGATGCTTAGTATCTCTTCTTTCGAAAGGTTTTTAAAAAGCTTGTTCTGCGCCACTTTATCACATGTGTGTTTGTCGTTTACCATTATTTCTTTACCTGCACCGCAAGGGTTGCTCCTACTCCAGCACCGACCAAATCGGCTATAAGATCTAATAATTCGGTTGAGCGGCCTGTATACTGTTGCAGGAATTCGATTACAGCCCCGTATAGAATGCAAATAGCTGCTGATAACAGAGCTGTATAAAGTCTGCTGTTTACCTTTAGAGCAATATTAAGTGCAAGTAGAAACGCCAAAAGAATATATGCGGCTATATGTTCCAGCTTATCACCATAGGGTATTCGGCTTGCCGGGTTAGGGGCCTGCGGAATTAGCGATAGTATCAGTATGGCGGCTGCTGTTATAATGAGTAGCGCCTTTCGTGTTTTATATGTGAGTATCATAATCTATTAGTTTATTATCGGCAGGAAATTCCCGTTAAAGAAGACCCAGCATTAATTTTGCTTTTTGTGATGCCATCTTTCTGGGATCCCAGGGAGGCGAAAAAACTACCTTCACTTCAGCGTCATTTACGCCTTCTACTTTAAGGGCTTCCTGTTTTACCTGATTTGCAAGCATAGCTCCTAAAGGACAGCCCGGAGTGGTAAGAGTCATTTCGATTGTTACTTTGCCGTCATTTTCCTCTATGCCGTAAATAAGGCCTAAATCCTCCATAGTCATCATGATTTCGGGGTCCATTACCTTGCCAACGGCCTGCCTAACTTCTTCTTTAATGCCCATGTTTCCTCCTGGTTTGTAAACTTAATTATATTTTTATTATTATTCAAGAATAAATTGCATTTTATTACCGAATTGGTTATCTTAATTTTGAATATATCAAATTATTTATAGCAATTTTATATTGGAGAAAAGGATGGCAAAGGGCTCAAATAATAATATTTTAATAGTTGATAATCTGCACGTTTCCGTAGAGGGCTATGAAATATTAAAAGGAGTAAATCTTAGAATTCCCAAAGGTGAAGTCCATGCACTTATGGGGCCTAACGGTGCAGGCAAAAGTACTTTAGCCTATGCGTTAATGGGGCACCCGGCTTACAGGGTAACAGAGGGTTCTGTATTCTTTCACGGAGAAAACCTTCTTAATAAGACCATTGATGAAAGGGCACGGGAGGGGCTTTTTTTGGCCTTTCAGTACCCGAGAGAAATATCCGGGCTTAAGGTGTTCCATTTTTTAAAAAAAGCGTATATATCGCGTTTTGGAATCGATGAAGGAACGTTTTCTTCTATGGATTTTTTTAATGAGGTGAAAGAAAAAACAAAGCTTTTAAAAATGAAAGAGGATTTCATTAACAGGTATTTAAACGAGGGTTTTTCGGGCGGTGAAAAAAAACGAATGGAGATTCTGCAGATGGCGATGCTGAAGCCCGAAATGGCAATATTAGATGAACCAGATTCGGGGCTGGATATCGATGCTGTAAGAATTGTAGCAGAAGGCGTGAACTCTCTAAGGGGTCCTGATATTGGTGTTCTTCTCGTAACTCATTATCAGAGGATATTAAACTATATAAAACCGGATGTTGTTCATATACTGGTAGATGGTAAAGTTGTTAAATCCGGCGGGCCGGAACTTGCAGAACATCTTGAGACTGCCGGATATGAGTTTGCAGGAGCAGAGGTTTAACATGCCGGAATCAGAGTATAAATACGGTTTTCATGACCCGGAAAATTATGTTTACAAGGCAAAGCCGGGACTTTCATACGAAATTGTTTCTGAAATTTCGTGGCTTAAGGATGAGCCGGAATGGATGCAGAAAATAAGGCACAGGGCGCTGGATTATTTTTTAAAAAAACAACTCCCCAAATGGGGTCCGTTTCTCGGAGATATTCCTTTCGATGATATCTACTATTATATAAAACCGAGTGAAAAACAGGAGACAGATTGGAAAGATGTTCCAGAGGGTATCCGCAACACCTTCGATAAGCTGGGAATACCGGAGGCGGAAAAGAAATATCTCGCTGGTGTTGGGGCTCAGTATGAATCTGAGGTGGTTTACCATTCGTTAAGGGAAGAATGGGCAGAACAGGGAGTGGTTTTCCTTGATATGGACGGGGGGTTAAGAGAGTATCCCGAGATTTTAAAGGAATATTTCGGATCTGTTGTTCCTTATACAGATAATAAATTTGCAGCTTTAAATACTGCGGTATGGAGCGGGGGCTCCTTTGTATACGTCCCGGAGGGCGTGGAAGTTGCGATACCCCTCCAGGCTTATTTTAGAATAAATGCAAAGAATATGGGACAGTTCGAAAGAACTCTTATAATTGCAGAGAAGGGAAGCAGGGTTCATTATATAGAAGGCTGCACCGCGCCTGTTTACTCAACAGACTCGCTGCACTCCGCGGTTGTGGAGATAGTGGTTAAGGAGGGCGCAAGGGTTACCTATTCTACTGTCCAGAACTGGTCCAAGAATGTATACAACCTTGTTACAAAGAGGTCTTTGGTTCTTAGAGACGGGCTTATGGAATGGGTGGACGGCAATTTAGGGTCCGGGGTTTCGATGAAATATCCCGGAGCGATTCTAAAGGAGCGCGGAGCCAGAGCGGAAGTCCTCTCTGTTGCCATGGCTTCGGAAGGACAGCAGCAGGATGTCGGGAGCAAGGTAGTCCACATGGCTTCGGATACTTCGTCCACTATTGTATCGAAATCGATTAGTAAAAGCGGCGGCAGATCGTCCTTCCGGGGGCTTGTAAAGGTTATTCCCGGTCTTAGCGGGGTAAAGGCCTCTGTCCGATGCGACGCTCTTATAATGGATGATGAATCCAGATCGGATACATACCCGTACCTGGATATCAACAGCCCGGAGGTGGAGATAGGGCATGAGGCAACTGTTACGAAAATAGGCGAAGAGAAGCTGTTCTACCTAATGAGCAGAGGAATATCAGAGATTGAGGCTTCCAAACTAATTGTAAACGGATTTATAGAACCGGTGGTGAAAAGACTGCCTATGGAGTTCGCTGTTGAGATGAACAGACTGATAGATCTTGAAATAGAGGGGAGTGTAGGATGAACACAGTTAAAGATACTATCAAAGAACAGGAGAAATCCGAAAAGCTAAAAGAGGTGCGGCTTCGCTATCTGGATCTGGTCCGGGAACTGCCTTTTCCGAACAGGAACGATGAGGATTGGAAAAATACAAATCTTAAAAATTATCTGAATATAGAGACGGCTTTAACCCAAAGATATAATTTTCTTCATGGAACTTTTAGCTCTTTAAAAGGTCCTGCCGGAATGGCTGTACAGGGACCGGCGGGGAGATGCTGTATCTACAGTATGGAAGATGCGGCGGAATCGGGTTTTCTTAATAAACTTATAAGCCTTAAGGCAATAGAAAAATCTGTCCGCTATTCACCGGATGCCCTGGTCCGCGCACTTTTTGAAAGAGGGGTGTATATAAAGGTTTTAAAGGATAAAAACTGCGGTGAAAACAGGGAACAAAGATACGGCAGCAAAAATACGAAGAAAGAGAATATGATAAATATAAATTTCGATAAGTTTAAGAAAACTTCGGGGAAAGGCTATGCTTTTTACTGGGTTGTTGTAGATATAGAAGGAGGAGCTGATGTCATCCTTACAGACAGCACGCAGAATGAAGTGAATATTTTTGGGGAAATAGACATTATTGCGGGTAACGGCTCTACGGTTAAGTATGTAAGCATTGACGACACTTCCTCCGGAGGATTTCATAGAAAAAAGGCTTTGATCTCTGCGGGGGAAAAATCCAGAATTAGCACATACACTGCTGTGACAGGCACAGGTGATTTCCGCGGTGAACTGGAACTTATAATTCAGGGTCCGGGTGTAAGAGCTGAACTCAAAAAGGCGTATACAGGTGAAGGCATGGCGCGAAAAGATTTTGTGACGCTTCAGCACCATGCAAGCGGTGAGGCGTTTAGCAGCCTGTCTGTACTCGGTGTTCTCGGGGATTCCTCTTCCGGCAGCTTTACAGGTACAATTGCAGTGGACCGTAATGCCAAAGGAACAGACGCGTATCAGGTTTCAAGGACGCTGCTGTTATCCGGGGCATCTCGTGCTCGTGCGGTACCCAGGCTTGAGATTCTGGCGGATGATGTTAAGTGTTCACACGGAGCGAGTCTGGGCAGGATCGACAAAGATGATATGGTCTATTTAATGAGCAGAGGTGTATCGGAAAAGGATGCGGAAATTATGGCCGCAGAGGGATTTTTCGGCCGGTTTATAGATGCTCTGCCGGATTCGGATTCTGCAAGGTTTGTAGAAGAACGGCTAAGCACATCGCTGAAAAGAATTTGCAGGTAAATGTGTTTTTATGGGGGGTATTATGAAAAGGACAGAGGGATTATATATTTCACTAGACAGTTGTAAAAAGGACTTTCCTACTCTTAAGAGGAAAATTTACGGTAAAAAGCTTGTATATCTTGATTCGGCTGCAACATCTTTAAAACCCGAAACTGTTATAAATTCTGTGACAGATTTTTATACAAACCATAATGCGAATATACACAGGGGAGTATATCTTATGTCTCAGGAGGCAACGAGCCTTTATGAGAAAACCCGGGAAAAATTAAAGAATTTTTTTAATGTCCCGCCGTACGGGGAGATTGTCTATACAAGCGGAACGACAGAGGCTATAAATCTTGTTGCTTCTTCCTGGGGAAAGGCAAACCTTAAAAAAGGGGATACTGTTATTCTGTCCGGTATGGAGCATCATTCTAATATTGTTCCCTGGCAGCTGGTGGCGAAAGAAAGAGGTGCGGTACTTAAATATATACCTGTTACAGACGGGGGGGAACTCGACCTGGATGAGTATATAAAGTTTCTAAAAGAGGAACCTGTTAAAATTGTGGCCGTTAATCACATTTCGAATGTTCTCGGGACTGTAAACCCGGTAAAGGATATTGTTAAGCTTGCACACAAAAAGGGTGCTCTTGCACTTATTGACGGAGCCCAGAGTGCTCCGCATATTTCTGTGGATATTAAGGCTATTGACCCTGATTTTTATACCGTTTCCGGACATAAAATGCTCGGACCGACTGGTACCGGGTTTCTGTACAGCAGAAAACAGCTGCTTAATGCAATGTCTCCCTATAAATCCGGAGGTGATATGATAGAGGAAGTGACTCTTGAATCGGCAATATGGAACGAAATTCCGTATAAGTTTGAGGCGGGGACTCAGAATATAGCCGGTTTTGCGGCTCTTGGTGCTGCTGTTGACTACCTTGAGGGCATCGGAATGGAACGGATAGCCGGACACGGAAAGCTGCTGTCAAAGAAAGCCAGAGAAGTGCTTTCAAGTATAGAGGGTATAAAATTTTACGGCCGGGAAGAAGGTTCTGCCGGCGGGGTTGTCTCTTTTACTATTAAGGGTGCGCACCCTCATGATATCGGAACGATTCTCGATTTGGAGGGAATAGCAGTAAGGACAGGGCACCACTGTGCACAACCTCTTATGGCAAGGCTCGGCGTGCCTGCTACTGCACGTGCGAGTTTTTATATCTACAACGATGAGAAGGATATTGAAAGGCTGTTTAACGGATTAAAGAAGGTTATGGAGGTTTTGAAACTTGGATCTTAATGAACTTTACAGAGAGGTAATTTTAACACATGCAGCACATCCGCACCATTACGGCGAGATAGAGAATCCCGATAAGAAATCCCATGGAGCCAATCCTCTGTGCGGAGATTCTTTTGATATTGAGATAAAACTGGACGGTGATAGAATCAGTGAAATTGCATTTGTCGGAGCAGGCTGCTCTATATCAAAGGCTTCCGCATCTATGATGACAGAGATAGCAAAGGGAAAGACAGTTAAAGAATTTTATGCTCTTCTTGAGAAGATAGAGAAAATGGTACGAGGCGAACTTGAACAGGAAGAAATAGAAAAACTGGGCGACCTGGCTGCTCTTGCCGGTGTTGCGACATTCCCAGCACGTGTAAAGTGTGCAATACTGCCCTGGAAGACGTTGAAGAGTGCAGTGGAAAACGATGACTGAAAGCTATTTTATGAATCTCATAAAGAAGAGGAAGAGTGAGCGCAGCTATGATTCCGGGCACGAAGTTGCAGATGGTTGTATAGAATCCATGGTGGAGGCTGCCCGTCTTGCACCTTCGGCATCCAACAGGCAGCCCTGGCATTTTATTGCAGTGAAAGATGCAGACATACGGAAAAGAATCTGCAGGGAGGCTCTTGGAGGTATTGTGGCCAACAAATTCGCATTTGAAGCCCCGGTTATCTTTATTTTATGCACCGAAACAGGGTTTAGCGCTGTTAAGGTCGGAGAAATTGTGAAGGGTATTCCGTATCATCTAATCGATGCAGGAATAGCCGGAGAACACCTTGTTCTACGTGCTGCAGAGCTGGGCATGGGGACATGTTGGATAGGCTGGTTTAACGGTAAAAAAATTAAAAAGATACTTAATATTCCGAAAGGTATTAAAGTGGTTTCACTTATTACAGCCGGGTATCCTAAGCTACGCAATGAGGGGAACGGGCCAGGCAAAGCAAAGGGCGCCAGCGTGCCGGAAATAAGCACGCCGGAAAAGAGAGATCCTGTTAAAAAGAGAAAACCTTTAAATTCGATACTTCATTGGGATAAATGGTAACAGGGTTTAGAACAGGGGCCGGAAGCTGACGGTTTTGAGGCTCTAAAGCTTAAGGTGGCATTAGAAAGGATGATATTGCATATCCCTCGTAGTCTTCTCTTATATCTAAGTTGTACGGATCTATAAGTTTTTTGCCGTCTATTAAAAAGTAGTAATAATGTCTGCCGGGAAGAACTTTTAAAGTAATGCCGTACAAACCGGGTTCCTGCTCCTTTAGTTTATCAATGAAAGGGTCCCAGCTGTTAAAGTCACCTGTGATTGTTACAACATGTCCGGAGGCTATGCGTAAATAGAAGGTCGCTTTGCTGTTTTTTTCTATTTTTGGGTTTACAATAGCGAGTTTAGGCAGGTCTTTTATTTCATAAAAAGAGAAAGCGGTGCCGGAATCGTTATATTTAACATCTGGATTAAAGGGATCCGCCATCCATATTCCGTCTTCCACTATCCTGTAGGTGAGTTCCCTAAGGTTTTCCGGTACAGGGTAGATAAGGAGAAAAATACCGTTTCTGTTCCGTACATATGTGTGGAGTATTTTATAATTTTCATGTTTAAATCTTAATCCGACAAACCGTATCGGTTTGGAAGCTGAAAAAGTAAAGATTATATCCCGGCCGATTAATCTCGGAGGGCCCGCTTTTTTTATATTGCCTACTGTTAAATCCATCATAAGATTATCAATGCCGTACAGAGGCGAAAAGCAGAAAAAGAGAGTAAATAATGTTGCTATTGAAAATCGCTGTAATTTACCGAACATTATAGTATCACACTTTCTTATTCGGAATATGGCATGAACAACTTGATACTATTATCATTTTATGCTTGCGATATACCGACACTTGTGATAGTAAGGTATTGGTGGTAGAAAAGTAAAATGCCCCGTTTGGAAGACATAGAACGTTTTAAACTCATTTTAGACTCTCTTGGAAACGAACCGGAAATTCTAAAGAGTCGTTCGGAAACAATAGAAAGCCCCCCTCTGCCGGAAGAGGAAATGTTATCCGATTTAAGCGACTTGTTCGGTGGAGAAAAACAGGGCGGGGCGCCGGGTCAGGCAGAGGAAGAAGAGCCGGCGCCGGAGAAAGGAACGGCGCCGGGAGCAGAAGGGGAGGAAGCAATTCCCGAAGAACTGCCGGAACTAGATTTTGAATCACTATTCGGCGAGGAAGCGGAGGAGGTGCCTGCATCTGTTGCCGGTACCGGCGCAGAGGTTTCAGCCGAAGAAGAGACAGCAATGCCGGGTGAAGAAGCCCTTTCGGCTGAAAAGCTCTCCATGGAAGAGGAAGCTCTGCAGGCAGAGGAAGAAGTCCCTGCCGGTGAAGAAGCCATACCGAAGGAATTTGCACTTCCCGAAGCTGCAGCGGCCCCGGAGGCAAAAAGGGCAGAAGAAGCACCTGCCGAAGCTGCAGCGGCCCCGGAGCAGCGAACAGAAGGCGAAGAGGAATTTAATCTGCCGGATGAATTCGAGCTTCCCGAAGAATTTGCTCTTCCCGAAGAAGGAGCCGGAGAGACTGGAGGACCTGAGGAAACAGGAGAAAAAGCAGAAGAGGAGTCATTTGAACTTCCCGAGGGGCTGGAATTCGGGGAGGAGCCTGCCCCTGTGGAAGAACCGGCTGAAGTTGAAACACCTGCCGCAGAGCAACCTGCTGCAGAACACCCTGCCGCAGCGCCCGAAGCGCCCTCTGCTCCGGAGCAACCGGAAGCAGGAAAATCTGCCGGTGGATCAGAAGCGCCCAAGGAAACCTTACCTGCCGGAGGTGAAGGCGAGGGTGCTGAGAATGAGGAATTCCTTCTGGATGAATTTACGCTCCCCGAGTTCGGGGATGAATTCGGAGGGTTCGAGGAAGAAGAGGAACATCCGAAAATTCCGCCTGCAGAGGAACAGCCTCCTTTAGAGGAAGAACCGGAAACGGATAGCAGAGAGTATGCAATCACAGACCGGCAGTA
>QNBI01000032.1 GCA_003641675.1 Spirochaetota bacterium
TCTTTTTTTCTATTATAATGCACAAACCTATCGCAGATAGATGCAATACTGTTGAGCCTGCCAATAAGTGTCTTAAGCTCATAAACGGCATCGCTCTCCGATATAACCTCATCCATTTGAGACAGAGAAGTTTCCCAGAGCGCTGAATTTAAGAAGTTTTTCATTTAAAACTTTTATAAGTTCATAAACTTTTGCCCGGCTTTTATCATTAATCAAGTCATTAAACAGACTGCTCCCCGATTTGCCCAGTAATGAAAGTATTCCGATATCTAAATTCTCCGCCGAAGCAAGAATCTTTTTCACTATTCCGGGAATTTTAGTAAAAGCCTTATCTGCCGGTTTATAACTTTTTTTCACATAGTAGTACAGCCCTATATTCTTCCCTCTGACAACACGTACTATTCTTTTTAGATATTTGCTAATAGTGGTAAAACTAAAACTTTCCGAAAAATAGGAACTTGCGCTTTTTTCTATATTATGAGCTTCATCAAATATTATTCTCATAAATGGCGGCAGCACCGCAGGCTCGTCAGAACCTAAATTGCCGTTTCTCCTCATGGAGAGATCAGAAAATAAGAGATGATGATTCACAACAAGGACTTTTGAAGCGGAAGCTCTTTTTCTTGCTTTAAGAACAAAACACTTTTCATGCCAGGGGCACCGTATTCCGGTACAAAGCTCTGCTTCCGAACAGATATTCCCCCAAAGGTCATCCTTCGGATAAAAGGAAAGATCCGATCTGTCGCCGGTTTTGGTGGTTTCCAGCCACTCACCTATTATTTTTAGTTCTTCGTCATTCTCATTAAAGAGTGCATTTTCCTCCAGCCGTTCATAGTAACGTTTATGGCATACATAGTTACTCCTCCCCTTTACTATGGAAATTTTCGGGTTTACACCGCATATTTTAGCGGCAAGGATTGCGTCATTCTCTACTATCTGCTGCTGAAGATTTATAGTAGCAGTGGAAATTACAACTCGTTCGTAATTTTTCTCCGTCCATTTAAAAACCGGGATAAGATAAGCTAAGGATTTACCAGTCCCGGTACCAGCTTCAATAACACTAATTTTACTCTTGTTAAAACTCTCTATTACAGTCTCCAGCATTACAGCTTGAGACTCTCTCTCTTCGTAATGGTTAAATAACGATGATATTATCCCTCCAGGCTTTAGGAGCTTAAGAAGTTTAAAGGAATCTACAGACTCTACCTTTTTAACCTCTACAGGTTCTGAAACAATATATAGTTTGTCTACCTCGTTGTTTATAATGTAGAAACCTATCCCGTAGCTTCCAAGCATAGCGGCAATATTGATATCTGCATTACTGGGACTCAAATTTCCAGATGGGTGGTTATGGAGTACAACATCACCTTTCTGCATATACTGTTTTAAGGCAGGAACCGATATTTTATTTCCATGTGCAACAACCTCCGTGGCGAATACTTTTTTCCCCCGTTCCGTGTGACCAATGATAAGAATTTCATTATTATCTGCCGACTCTATTTCGCGTTTTATGGAAAAGATTTCTTTCTGAACTATTCGGTCTTTAATATTCACTAACTAACTTTAAGATTATTTTTTCTACCAAAGCGGAAAATTCTTTTTCCACTCTTTTTGTTGTTTCTATAACCTCTTCATGGGAAAGAGGTGTGTTAAGGATGCCCGCTGCCATATTGGTTACACAGGATATTCCCATAACTTTAATACCGAGGTAATTTGCGGCAATTACCTCTGGGACGGTGGACATTCCGACCATATCTGCTCCTATTGTTCTTAACATTCGTATTTCAGCAGGTGTCTCATAGGAAGGGCCTGTAAGAGCTGCATAAACTCCCTCCTTAAGGGTAGATCCAACAGCTTCCTGTGCAAGTTGTCTTAAATCTGCTGAATAAGCCTCTGTCATATCGGGGAATCTTGGACCATATTCATTATTATTGCTGCCGATTAACGGGTTACTCCCGATAAAATTAATGTGGTCTTTTATAAGAACAAACTCTCCTGCGCTGTACGATTTATTTATACCACCGGAAGCATTAGTTATAATAAGAGTCTTTATCCCGAGTTTCCACAAAAGAAAAACAGGCATAACAACATCATCCAAGCTGTAACCTTCATAAAAATGGAATCTTCCGGCCTGTATAAGAATTTCTTTCCCGAATTTATACTCTCCCCTATGACCTTCTACAGTAGTTCGAGGGAAACCTTCAATCTCGCTAAAGGGAAGTATAGGGCCTTCTATCGAGGAAACATAGTTTCCCAACCCGGAACCCAAGATTATTCCAATTGACGGTACCTTATATTTTTCTAACGGAATAGACCGGAAAGCGGTATTTAATCTATCCTTAAAGTTATCTCTCATCGTTTTCTCCTAAATCCCAACTATAAATTATTTCTCAGAAATATCAACCATATCTTAAGAATATATTTACGAAATAAGAAAATTATTGTTGACATTAATGCTGCTATATGTTAGAGAACTTACAACGCTATTGGATCAATAGAGGTGCGGAAATCATGAGTATCATGCAGAGGGATCGTGGAGATATTCCCCGCAGAAGCATGTAGAAAGGGATTATCCGCCGAAGGAGATAGAAATACCACGGTTTTTTTCTCCTGGTCGTATGGGTCAAATCTCTGCGACTGTCACATGAGGTGGAGCGCTATTGATCGCCTTCCTTTATGAAAAAAATATTCAAAAGGAATTGCCTCATCTGATCCTTAAGCAATTTTAATAATTTGTTAAGGAGGATACTAATATGGAAAAAATTCCAGTGGCAATTCTCGGAGCTACGGGTACAGTAGGACAAAAATTTGTTACACTTTTAAAAGATCATCCATACTTTCGTATTCATGAGTTGGTTGCTTCACCGCGTTCTGCAGGCAATAGGTATGCGAATATATGCAGATGGAAGCAGAATATACTTATTCCGGAAAATGTAGGGAATATGACAGTTAAAACAACAGAAGACGACCTGGAAAGCATTATACTATTTTCAGGGTTGGATTCCTCGGTAGCTGGACCGATTGAGGAAAGATACGCACATGCGGGTCATTTTATAATTAGCAATTCCAAAAATCATAGGATGGACCCCGATGTTCCTCTTGTTATACCGGAAATCAATCATACTCACCTCGATATAATTAAAAAACAGAAGTATAAGGGTGCTATTGTAACTAATTCGAACTGCTCAACCATGTTCTTAACTATGGCTCTTGCCCCTATACACAAGCATATCGGTATAGAGGCTGTCCATGTTACGACAATGCAGGCTATATCGGGGGCCGGATATCCGGGAGTTCCATCTCTGGATATACTAGGAAATATCATTCCTTATATAGGGGGCGCAGAAGAAGAAAAAATGGAAGAAGAACCGTTAAAAATTCTCGGCTCTCTGGAGAGTGGTAGAATAATTTCTGCGGATTTTAAAATAAGCGCTCAGTGCAACAGGGTCCCCGTTTACGACGGGCATACGGAAACAGCCTCCATTAAATTAAAATCCAAAACATCGCCGGAGGATATTAAACAACTTTTAAGAGATTTTAAAGGACTGCCTCAGGAATTAAAGCTCCCTTCTGCTCCGGAGAATCCGATTGTTGTATTTTCCGAGAAAGACAGGCCTCAGCCTGCAAGAGACGTCTGGATTAATAATGGCATGTCCACATGTGTCGGAAGAATTCGGGAATGCCCTATATTTGATATTAGAATGGTAATACTCGGTCACAATACAGTACGAGGCGCCGCCGGAGCCGCAGTACTAAATGCCGAAACCATGTATAAAAAGGGGCTGCTGCCGGTATGATAGTGTTAAAATTCGGAGGCAGTTCGGTAAAAAATTCCAATATGATAAAAAGGTCGCTTGAAATCGTAAAAGGTGTACTGGACAGAGAGCCCGTAATGGTATCATCCGCTATGGGCTCAGTCACCGATAAGCTCCAGGAAATCGCCTATACTGCAGGGAAGGGAAATTCAGAAACTGCAGAGAATATTTTCAACAGTATTACCAATCTGCATTTAACAGCTGCAGAGGAACTTTTACAGGGAGAGAATCTGTCACACTGCAGAGACTCTCTTCTGGCTATTCTTAAAGAGCTGGGTTCAATTATTAAAGGATTGGTTCTCCTAAGAGAGTGGACCCCGCGTTCCAACGATGCCGTGCTTTCATTCGGGGAAAGGCTCTCGACAACTCTGCTATACTACCGGGCGCTGGACGAGGGCGTTAACGCAGAGTATATAGATGCAAGAGAAATTGTTAAAACAGATGATTCTTTTTCCTCTGCCAGGCTTCTCGAAAAAGAGTCTTACGGAAAAATAAAAAAAACTGTAAGGCCGTCTAAAGGAAGGCTTATTATCACACAAGGGTTCATAGCGTCTACTCTAAACGGAATAACCACTACATTAGGCAGGGGAGGTTCCGATTATACGGCAACTATAGTAGGAGCCGCTCTTGGTGCGGATGAAGTGCAGATATGGACCGATGTTAATGGAATAATGACCTGCGATCCAAGATTAGTAAACAAGGCTAAAACCTTAAAGGAAATAAGCTATAAAGAAGCCCAGGAACTAGCGTATTTCGGCGCCAGGGTTATTCATCCTGCAACAATCCAGCCTGCAATAGAAAAGAACATTCCAGTAGTTGTAAAGAATACCCAAAATCCGAAAGCAGCAGGAACAAGAATTATCAGCTCCGAAACGGGAAAAGGGGTAAAGGCAATAGCTTTTAAAAAGGGAATCACGGTTATAAATGTAATTTCTTCGCGGATGCTGCTTGCCTTTGGGTTTTTAAAGAAAATATTTGAGATATTTGAAAAATACAAAACTTCAGTAGACCTTATTTCAACCTCGGAAGTTTCCGTTTCTATTACAGTGGATAATACCTTTTCGATAAAAAATATAACAGAAGAACTCTCTTTAATAGGTTCCGTATCTGTTGAAGAAAAAAACACAATAGTATCGCTGGTTGGATTAGGTGTCTGGAAACGGCCCGAGACATTATCCCTTGTTTTTAATGCTCTTAAAACAATTCCTATCAGGATGGTTTCATTAGGCTCCTCCGATATAAACCTTTCATTTGTGGTTCCGGACAAACGTGCAGATGAAACAGTACTGCTACTCCATAATGTTTTCTTTTCAGAGGATTTAGAGAATAAATAAGTAAATTAATAATGGGAGAATAAAATGACTAAATTTGACGCAATAGGTGCAGATGAACTTGCAAAAGAGTACGGAACTCCTCTTTATATCTACAGAGAAAATACCATCCGCAAAGCCTTCCGCGGCTTAAAGGGCGCATTTCCTGGTATTAGAACAAGAATTCATTATGCAGTTAAGGCAAATTCGAACCCATGGATTTTAAAAATCCTTCACGAGGAAGGTGCATGGGCAGATGTTGTATCACCGGGAGAGATATTTCTTGCTCTTTATTCAGGATTTCCCGCAGACAGGCTTCTCTTTACTCAGAATTCTGTCTCCAATAAAGAAATGGAATATGCACTTGAGAAAAAGGTGAGAATAAATGTTGAGTCGATATCTCAGCTTAAAAGGCTAAAAAATATTGCACCGGGGACTGATATTTCCATAAGGTTCAACATCTATGTTGGTGCGGGCCACCACAGCCACGTTATTACAGGCGGCCCGGAAAGTAAATTCGGCATAGACTGGGAAAATACGGATGAGGTTAAAAAAATAATAGCCGATGGAGGGCTTAACTTAAAGGGTATTCATTGTCACATCGGATCCGGAATTCTTGATGCGGAGATGTTTGTGCATGCCGTTAAAAATCTATTAACGACTGCTAAAAAATTTCCGGATCTTGAAGTTATAGATTTCGGAGGCGGAATTGGAATTCCTTATAAGGAACACGATGAACATCCGATAAATGTCAAAGAGCTCGGTGAAAGACTCATGAAAGAGTATAGGGATTTCTGTACAGAATACGGAAAAGAACCCGATCTTGCACTTGAACCCGGCAGATACCTTGTAGCACAGTCAGGGACTCTGCTCTGCAGAGTTACATCTATCAAAAAAAGCCGCAAATATACCTTTATAGGGACAAATACCGGTTTTAATCACCTTATCCGTCCGTCTTTTTACGGTTCTTACCACGAGATTGAACCTGCTTTAAAGCGGACGGGAGGCAAGATAAAGGCTGTTATTACAGGCAACCTATGTGAAAGCGGTGACGTATTTACAAGGACAGAGAATGGAATTGCTCCCAGGATCTTTACGCCGATAGAAGAGGGAGACCTCCTCCTAATAAAAAATACTGGAGCATATGGTTTTTCTATGGCCTCGCACTATAACTCATTTCCTCTGCCGGCAGAAGTTTTGGTTAAGGGCAGAGAGAGCAAGCTAATACGCAGAAAAGAAAAAGTAGAAGAACTTTTAAAGAATATACCGGAATTATGATTATTTTGAGTTAGAATACCTTTTAATAGCTAGGCAGTACGGATAAACTGGAAGTGGCTTCATTTTGGAGGGAAAAATGGATATAGAATTTTTAAAAATGCACGGTCTCGGCAATGACTATATTTTCCTAGACTGCTTTAAAAACAAAATGCCCGAAGAAAAATATCTTCCGCATCTTGCAAAGGCTATTTCTGACAGACACTTTGGTGTCGGAGGAGACGGGCTTGTTTTAATAATGCCGGGAGAAAAAGAAAAATTACGAATGAGAATATTCAACGCAGACGGCTCGGAAGCTGAAATGTGCGGGAATGCTATCCGGTGCCTGGGACGTTATGTGTACGACTCCGGACTTGTAAATGAAAAGGATTTTCCGGTTGAAACTGCAAAACGTATTATTCACTGCAGTGTTATTGACTCCCATAATTTACGGGCAGATATGGGTGCACCATACTACATAGACAATAGCGGAGAACTTAAAGAAATCGCGAACATGGACTTTAAAAAATACCTTACAATCGAGGATAAGGAATACAGCTATACCCCTGTTTCCATGGGAAATCCGCATGCGGTTCTGTTTGTCCCGGACTACAATTTTAATCTGCACGAAGTAGGAAGACAAATTGAAAATCATTCTGATTTTCCAAATAGAACTAATGTGGAATTTGTCCAGATATACAGCAGAGAAGAAATAAGAATGCGTGTCTGGGAACGCGGATCAGGGGAAACCTTAGCCTGCGGGACAGGAGCATCTGCCTCTGTTGTTGCATCTGTTCTTAACGGTTTTACGGACAGAGAAGTACTTGTACACCTTAACGGCGGAGATTTATACATAGAATGGTCGCAGAGGGATAATCATATATATCTTATGGGACCGGCAGAATACACTTTCACAGGAACTTATTACTACGAGGAGCAGTCATGACAAGTCTTATGAGTAACAGGCTTAAATCTATCGGAACGTACGCATTTGCAGAGGTGGATAAAAAAGTAGCCGAACTCAAAGAAAGAGGCATACAACCTATAGATTTTGGAGTCGGAGACCCTACTATCCCTACTCCCGAAATTGTACGGGAAGCAACGAAAAAAGCCATTGACAAACTCAAATCCAGCGGATACCCAAGTTATACAGGCTCTTTAAAGTTTAGAGAGACTATTTCCAGATGGGTACACAGGCGGTTTAATGTAGATGTAAATCCGGAAACAGAGGTATCATCAACAATCGGATCAAAGGAGGCTGTATTTAATTTCCATGAAGCGGTTGTAAATCCTGGAGACTATGTTATATGCCCATCACCGGGGTATCCTCCATATACCCGTCGAACACTTTTTGCCGAGGGAATTCCTTTTCAAGTGCCGCTACTTGCTCAGAATAATTTCCTCATAGATTTTGACGATATTCCCTGTAAAATAGCAGAAAAGGCAAAAATACTCTGGTTAAACTATCCAAATTCTCCTTCCGGTGCTATTGCAACGGCAGACTACTACAAGCGCGCATTGGATTTTGCCAGAAAATATAATATCATTATCGCCTCCGACGAGGCCTATTCTGAAATTTACTACACCGAACAGCCGCCTATTTCAATATTAAATATAAGCCGGGAAGGTGTTATCGTTTTTAACTCACTTTCAAAACGTTCAGCCATGACATGCTATCGAATAGGCTGGGTTATGGGAGACAGCCGTATTGTAGGTGCTTTCCGTAAAGTGAAAACAAATATAGATTCGGGAACTCCCACATTTATTCAGGAAGGTGCCATCGCCGCTCTTTCAGATGAAAAACATGTAGAAAAATCAAGAGCAGAATACAGAAAAAAGAGGGATATTCTCTGTGACGCGCTTGTTTCGATAGGCCTTCCCGATTCGCGTCCCGATGCTACTCTCTATATCTGGCAGAAAATACCTGAAAACATGACATCTGTCGATTTTGCCACTATGCTTCTACAGGAAGACGTTGCATTGGTAACAACACCGGGTTCCTGGATTTCCGATATTACCTATAACGAAATTAATCCCGGAGAGGGGTATATAAGATTTGCACTTGTTCCTTCTGTCGAAGATACAAAACTGGCTGCGGAAAAGCTTAAAAACATACGATTTTAAAATTGAATAAAGCTGATTTTTTATATATGTTTATAGTATATGGATAATTTTTTCAACCGGCTTAATGGAATATTCGATTCTCTGGATCGACTTTTTGATGACCTCTTCCATGAAACCGAAAGGGACTCTTTCTATGATCCGGATTTTAAGAATGCATGGATAGAGCTCGAGCAGTATCTATCCGGAAGGAAGTCTTCCTTTGAGAATTTTAATAATTTTAAAAAGCGTGACAAGGTATACAGAAATACGGAGTATCTAGCCGAAGATTATGCAAACCTGGAAGTGAATTATAACACTCCTTTGGAATCTGTAACAAAGTCATATAAAAGATTAATGAAAAAATACCATCCGGATAACTTTCCGGAAAATAGCGAACAGCATAAGCTTGCGACAGAGATTACAAAAAAATTAAATAATTCATACCAGAGGATAAAAAGTTCGTTAAAAAATAAAGATTTTTGAGTTATTATATATATATTTTTTATTAAAGTGTGGTATATTTCAATATAGTATATGATTAGTATTTACTATTCGGCAGGCATTTTTCTAGTTAGTTTTTTAACTAATTTACTGTTGCTGCCTTCAATAATAAAATTAGCTCATAAACATAAATGGTACGATATGCCGGATAAGAGGAAAATTCATACAGGCCTTATACCTCGCCTTGGAGGCATAGGTATATTTACCGCAACGGCTCTAAGTCTAATTGCTGCTTTTGCGGTATCGCTAATTTTTAAGTCTAAGGGTATAAAGCTGTTTCTCTCCTTTAGAATATTTTACCTTTTTTCAGGACTTTTAATGATTTACTGCATAGGTTTAATAGATGATTTTCATAATCTGAAAGCGCCTATTAAATTTACACTGCAGCTTGCAGCAGCAAGTATAATAACAGCCGGAGGATACACGATAAAATCATTAACAATTCCATACCTGGGAACTTTTTTCTTAGGATTCACTGCATTTCCTATTACTGTCTTATGGATTGTCGGAATAGCAAATGCAGTAAATTTAGTTGATGGAATGGACGGCCTTGCCGGAGGTATCACGGGATTTGCGAGTTTAGCTTTAGGAATAATAATGCTTATTCACGGGTTCTTTCTTCCTGCACTTCTGTCTTTTGCGGTATTGGGAGCGATAACAGGATTTCTTCTATTTAATTTCCCTCCTGCGAAAATTTTCATGGGCGATGCAGGAAGTTTGTTTTTAGGTTTTATTTTGGCTTCTATCCCCCTTATGGCACTAGATAGCCTAAAGTATCCTGAAGGTTTACTTATCGCTACTGTTACACTGCTTATGATTCCAATCCTCGATACTGCTGCGGCAATATTTAGAAGAATAAAGGGGAGAAAGCCAATTTATTCTCCCGATAAAAAACATATACATCACAGACTTCTGGGTTTAGGTTTAAGTGAAAAAAAAATACTTGCAGTCGTTTATGGCTTTTCAATTTATTTAAGTTTAATAGCCATAACCTCAATGATTCTCCCAAAAGAGACAAACATTTATTTTATACTTGTTATATGGATAGGAAGTCTGTTAGCGTACCTGTTTCTTAACTTCATAGAGCTTAAAAAAATACACCAGAAAGATCAAACCGAAAGTATACACAAAAACATTCTCTAGAATAATTACTCTTCCACAGTTTCAAGTTCTTCAATGTCTATATTTTCTTCTTTCTCGTCATTTGCAGTATTTGAACTTTCTATCTTCTGTAAAGGCTCTCCTGCTTCTTCTGATTTAACCGGTTTAGCTTTTCCTATGCTTTTTATCAGATCCGACAGTTCCTTTATTATAGTTTTTAAAGATCTGTTAACGTGGACAATTTTATCCGCATTTTTTGTATTTTCAAGTGTAAGAGTCATAATCGAATCCACAGATTTCTGAACGTAGTTAATTTTCGAGGTTGCTTCTTGTGTTATTTCAAATATGTTTCCTATAGACTCAAAATTTCGTTTAAGTTCACTTTTAATTACTTCAATACTTCTGGTAGAATTTTCCGCCATTGCAGAAATTCCTTTAACTGTGCTGAA
>QNBI01000033.1 GCA_003641675.1 Spirochaetota bacterium
CAGAAATCTATATCAAAATCCGGCATAGAGACCCTCTCCGGGTTTAAGAAACGCTCAAATAGAAGCCCGTACTTCAAGGGGTCTATATCTGTAATATTTAGCGAATATGCAACAAGAGAGCCAGCTCCGGAGCCTCTGCCGGGCCCCACAGGAATTCCGTGCTCCTTTGCAAACTTAATGAAATCCCATACAATAAGAAAATAACCTGTAAATCCCATGGACGTAATAACAGACAGCTCATAGTTAAGCCTTTTTCCCATTTCTTCTGTAACTGTACTATAGCGTTTATAAAGGCCCTTCCGCGCAGTATCTGCCAGGAACTCATCGCGGGTATATCCTTCCGGCACCTTATATACGGGAAGCTGCGGGCCCGGCAGAGGTATTTCCACATTACATTTCTCAGCTATTTCCAGTGTATTGCTTAAACTCTCCGGAATATCTTTAAAAAGATTCTCCATTTCCTTCGGGGATTTAAAGTAAAATTCGGGAAATGCAAATTTTAGTCTTTTCCCGTCATCAACCTTCTTGTTTGTCCCTATGCATATAAGGATATCCTGAGCACGGGCATCTTCTCTTTCCAGATAGTGAATATCATTAGTTGCAGCGAGAGGTATTCCTGTCTGTTCTGCAATCTCTAAAATTCCTCTGTTAACTTTCTGCTGTTCTTCTATGCCCTGATTCTGAATTTCAAGGTAGAAATTTCCTTTCCCAAAGATATTCTCATAGTAGCGGGCTTTTTCCGAGGCTTCCGCAAGCCTATCTATTAGAATGAGTTTGGGAATTTCACCTGCAAGACAGCCGGAGAGTCCTATAAGTCCATTCGAATACTTTTCTATGAGTTCATTGTCTATTCTCGGTTTGTAGTAAAATCCCTCCGTATAGGAAAGAGAGGATAGTTTTATAAGGTTTTTATAACCTTCCGTATTACGCGCAAGAAGAACCATATGCGAATAGCGGTTCCCCTTTTCACTTCCGGATTTTTTAAAACGCGACTCCGGCGCTATATAAAATTCCGACCCGATTATGGGCTTAATCCCTTTTTTTCGGCATTCCTTGTAGAATTTTAGAACACCGAACATATTGCCGTGATCTGTCAGAGCTAATGCAGGCATACGATACGATACAGCCTTTTTTACAAGACCTTCTATTGATGCCGCCCCGTCTAAAAGTGAAAAATCAGAATGAACGTGAAGATGAACAAAACCAGCCAAGCAGTTACCCCTCCCCGGATATTAAAAATATAATTTGCTTTGCCGATTCTGTAAACCGCCAATCTGTCCCAGATAGTCAGGATATTCCAAATTATTTAAAAACCACAGCATTATTCTCTTTAAAGCCGAAGCCCTGTATGATTCTACCGGATTAATAGAGGCAGGCGTAGCCAGAACACCTGTCTCTTTTATATCTTTAGGTTTATAAAATCCGTCTAAAAGGTCTGTAATCTGGCTTTCTATTAAGCTTAAATCCTTCTCTGTCAGAGGAATTTTTTTCCCCTGCAGAGTCATTTCAATATTTCGTTCACGTATCACTCTATTTCCGATTCCGCCGAAAGAAAGCCTTATATCCTCTATACTTTCTTTCTCAATTCTTGCAAACCCCGAAAAAATTGCTCCCGGGTATGTACTGCTCCCATCCATACCGAAAACACGCGAATAACTCCTGTTCCAGCTGCCGTATGGAATTCTTACCCTCGTTAATATTTCATTTTCCGACAGAATGCTTTCACCATCCGCCTTCTTTAAACCGGAAATTAATATCCAGCCTGTGTGGGCGATGCTCCGTATTTCCAGCTGTGCATCCAGAGCATAAAGTATTGTTATAATTTCTGAGTAATCCCAGGGAGAACAGATGAGCCCTCCTAACGTGGCAAGATTCCGGGTTCCGTAATATCCGTAGTTTATAATAGCATTGTAAAGAGTTTTCGGAACAATCCTGCTTCCTATACTTGCAAGCCTGGAAAGCGGCACAGCAGCGCCTATTTCTAAAAATCTCTCCCTCCGGACTACCTTTGTTAAGTCCTGAACACGTTTAAGTGAAATTACAGGCCTCCCGCCGGCACCCCCCCTTTCCCTTTCGCTCCGGCGGTTCATCATAATACCTGTTCCGCCTGCAAAGATAATGCTGCCGGGATTTTTATTGTACAAAGTCAGTAATTCCTTAATACTGCGCGGGAAAAAAATAGTTTGTGCCGCCGAAGCGCTTTTAACGCCAGGGATAGTTACCGGCTGTTTTTTGGGTTTGGCAGGTCTTTCTTTCATAATATTATCGTCTTCTCCTGCTCCTCATATTCACAAGTTTCTTAACACCCTGAATAATACCGTTAGAATCATCCACCGGACTCAAGATACCGGAAAGCGCATATTTAATATCATCATCGCCTGGAAAAGTTTTTTCTAAAAACAGCCCCTTAACAGCCATAATAATACTATTGCTCCTGTAGCTTACGGTATTCTTTAGAACTTCACTTATAATCAGACTTCTATCCGGAAATTCTTTTATAAGGTTAATCCCTTCTATTGTAACAATCTCTGTGTCCATTAGCTCGAAAAAAGGAATGGAACATGCATCTACTGTTTTGCCATTCTTAAGAACAAGACACAGGCCGCAGTTTCCCGCTCCCTGGCTGCCCCTTGTTCCTACGAGCCCCAGATCCTCCCTTAAAACATCGAGCAAGTTTTTCCATACCGGAGCTTTTAGTTTTATATTTTTGCCGTTAAGCTTTAATGCAACCTCTGTTTTTACCAATTGATACCTCTGCTAATTTTTAAGAGCTTTCCAGATATTCCTGTATCGTTAACGGAGTCACAGGCAGATGATTCGGATAAAATCCAGTTGCCTGGCTAACAGCAGATACATATGCAGGCGCAACAGCTGCAACAGAAAGCCCGTGAACACCGGTCCTGACAAAACCCGTATTTTTTTCGCTGTGCATTTCATTTTTAACAAAAGAAATATCAATATACGGGAGAATACCCATATATCCCCTATTTTGTATTATATTTTTCTCAATTATTCCGCCGGATTCGAATTTTATACCTCTGCCTGCTGCGAGGTTAAGTCCAATAACAATATCCTGCCTAACACCTCTTTCCGTTGCTTTTATACAGCGGCTGTTTTCTCCTGCGGAAATGTCCGTACCCCCCCCCATAAACCCGTCGACTGCAACCCAGACACCCCTAATTAGAACTTCAAAACTTAAAGGGTCCAGCTCCACTTCTGTAACAACGGCTGCCCATGAAACAGAGGAAAAGGTCGTTGCTGTTTTTGTATCTATCTGTTTCTTTAAAACTGCAGGTATTCTGTGTACCTTTTTCACCTCTATGGGCAGAGGGCTGTTAAACCGCTTTTTCTGTACTGCCGAAATACATTCATTTACAAGCCTGGGGATAAGCACAGATTCTATCAGGGGTTTCGCAGGCCCGGTATCCGGAACTGTATCCGTATCGATACCTGCTGCAGATACATTCACATTCTTTAGCCCAAGTTTATTCCCTGCAGCTGACAAAACTACCGCCCGCATGAGTTCCAGATTCTGGAATGTAGAATACACGATTATATTCTCATCCCGGGCCAGTTTCATACGGAGAGAATATTTCCTGGGATCGTTATCTTTATCGTTGTTCATGCCCTGAAAGCAGAGACCCAAACCTATACCTCTTAACGGACCTGCCGTATCCGAAAGAGCTGTCCGCCGTTTTTTTAAGGTTTCGTATGCAGCATATTTTCTCCGGAAGTCCGATTTTTCAACAACACTGTCAAGAACAAACTCGGCGCCCTTATAATCCGGAAGCCTTGCGCCGGAAGGCAGTATCCCCTTATTCTCAATTAAAAATTTTTTCTTCCAGATATAGGGGTCCAGCTGGGAAATCTCTGCAAGCCTTGCCGAGTGAAGTTCTATTCCCAGAAAAGCCTGAGGAGTCCCCGAGCCGACAGAAACACCAAAGGGAATTCTGTCGGTCTTTACAAGCTTTCCCGTAATTTCCGCATTGGGAAATCCGTAGGAACCTGCGGCCATAGTTAAAATTCTCTCAAATATTTCCTCTGCTCCGTCAGTATAAGCCCCTGCATCCATTACTATTTCCGCTTTTATCGCCTTTGGAATTCCACCTTCATCCAGTGCTGTTTTATATCTGGCTATAACAGGATAGCGCTTCGCTGCATACATGAAATCTTCTTCTGCGGAATAAACCATTCTGACGGGTTTTCCTGTAACAAATGATAAAAGAGCAGAGTGCCCGGCAACGACAACAGAATCCATAAGACGTCCGTTAAATCCCGGGTTAAAACAAATGGTTTCAACATTAGAATTAACCTCCGCTTCCCGCTCATCACCGGCATATTTTAGAAGCTCCGATTCTGCCCTTTCAACCGGAGGAACTAAAACCCTGATTTTCTTTTTCGGCAGCCTTAACATTTCAGAAACAGCCAGTTGAACACCAAAAGGGTCCTGAGTATTGCTTATAATCAACAGCCGGGTACCGTTCCAGACAGAAACAGCCGCCTGCGGCTCTTCGTGAAATTGACGCTGAGCACCCGTGCTGTACTCTTCCTCTACAATCTGGTATGCATTTTTAAAAGCACTGTCAATATTACCGCGCCTTCTTATTGCAGTTCTGCACAGGTATTCCTCTACTGTTTCCGCATTTACCGTATTGAGTATAGCTTTTTCTTTTTTATATTTTATACTAACTTTCATGGAGAGATAGCTCAGAGTATTTCTATCCGGCCCTGCCATGAGAAGAACAGCTTCACCTTTATAGTTTACATTCCCCTCTGCCAGCCACGGCCTTGCAATGCATGTTTTGGGATGAGTATTAATTGTTCTGCTGCCGGGTATGCTGTCTGCTGAGACGACAAAGTACCCTTTTGGAAGTTTCGGTATTTTTATAGAAACTATTCTTCCCTTTGAGATGGGAGAACGAACCGTAATACCGTAAAGCGTTCCTTCCGGATAGATATCACTCACAAAATTAATCATAATTTACTATACAATCTTCTGAATACCGGCATCCAGAGGATTCAACTGCGGATTTATTCTCATGTGAATTGCATCCACCCCATACTCAACAGAAAGAACCTCTGCCGCAATAGATATTGCAATCTCTCCTGCCGTATCACCTCCAATTTTTAAACCAGCAGGAGAATAGATATACGATGGAATCGCATACCCTCTCTGCTCAAGATTCCTGAATGCAGTTTTTACCTTTGCTTTGGAGCCTATTAAACCAACGTAGGTGAAGCTCTTTTTACAATCGAGCAGCTGCTGCAGTACCGCGGAATCGTAGCTGTGCCCGTGGGTTGCAATAAAACAGTAATCGGCAGCTATAAGTTCATCCTTAACCATAGAAATATCATTATAATCTGCAATAACAACATTTCTATCCGGCTTGTCGGAAAAATACTCTTTAATCTCCGGCCTGGAATCAAAAACAGTTACAAAAAACCCGGCTAATTCAAGCAAAGGGACAAGGGCTCTGCCTATATGTCCGCCGCCGAAAAGAAGAAACATCTTCTTAGCCCTTATATACTCATAGAATAGGGTCATATCCCCGCCGCAGTTCATACCCTCATCTTTAAGCTTTATGTGTTCTATCAGGTTTTTCTTTTCTTTAAACAATGCTTTTGCCCTATTAACAGCATCGAATTCAACAGCTCCTCCCCCGATTGTTCCGTATGTGTTTCCGTCCTTAGTAACTACAAGTTTAAACCCTTCCTTTCCCGGCGAACCGGAGTATGTCTCTGCAACTGTTATAACAACACATGTCTCACCTCTGGAAATTATTTCAGCTATCCGTTTATAAATATTCATACAGCTCTTAAGCCCCCTATTATATCCATAAATTGTAGATTCCTATTGCAAAAAAGGCAAGACATCGAAAGCCCTTTTGTTCTGCAACGGTCTTCTAAATACTGTTTGGAAGGCTTTTGACTAAAAGGGGTTTTTTTGATATATTAGTTAGTATGAGATCCACAGGAAAAAGTAATTTTAAAACAAGGTACAGCGTAGGCCAGGAAATCGTTTACCCTATTCAGGGAGTAGGCCATATTGAATCTATAGAGGAAAGGCCCTTTAAAGATGAGGTTCTTCTTTACTATATTATCTACCTGGAAGTAACGGATATGACAATCATGGTACCCGTAGACAGAGCCGACGAACTCGGGATACGGCCCATAGTAAGCAAACGTGAAGCTCAAAAGGCGCTAAGGCTTATATCGGAAGATTACGAACCTATACCGGCGGACTGGAAAATGCGGTATCAGATGAATCTGGATCTTTTAAAGAAAGGAAGCGTCATAGATATTGCAACTGTAGTTAGAGCACTTTACCACAGAAGCCAGATTAAGGAACTTCCAATACTTGAAAGAAAACTTTACGATAATGCATTAAAACTTCTTATCGATGAAATATCTTTTTCTCTTAACAAGAATAAAGAAGAGGTTGAGAAAATAATATTTACAAAGCTCGAGGTAACCGATTAAGGTAGGTGCTATAATTACAGCAGCCGGTACAAGTACAAGGTTCGGTACCGGGGGAAAAAAAGAATACGCTATTCTCAACGGCAGACCGGTATTAGTTTGGTCTGTGACTGCATTTCTAAAACTAAAAGTATTCGAAACCATTGTTTTAACTGTTCCGGAAAATGACATGGAAAAAGTGGAAGCAATGCTTAAAAGCTATACCGACAGCAGTGAGATTGCTCTTACCAGAGGAGGAAATTCACGCCAGGAATCTGTTTACAATGGGCTTGAATTACTCGGCAGTTACAAGCCGGATTTCGTGCTTATCCACGATGCTGCACGGCCATGGATTAAAAGAGACGTTATTATGCATGTTTTAAACGGAACATTGGCCCATGGGGCATGTCTCCCAATTATACCTGTTGCGGACGCTTTAAAAGAAATAGACACACAGGGTTTTGTGGTGAAAAACATTTCAAGAAATTCCGTATACGGCGCACAAACCCCTCAGGGTTTCAGCTTCGAAAAAATACTAACTGCACACAGGACAGTCCGGAGAAAGGGGCTTAACGGTTTCATTGACGATGCAGAAGTTTACAGCCAGCTATACTCCCCGGTCTTTACAGTAGAAGGTGATAAGCAGAACAAAAAAATAACCTACAAGAGCGACATACAATGAGAATAGGATTCGGATACGATATTCACAGACTCATCCCGGACAGAAAGCTCATTCTTGGAGGTATTGTAATTCCTTATTCACTGGGGGAGGAAGCTTACTCCGACGGTGATGTGCTGGTTCATGCAGTAATAGATGCGCTTTTAGGGGCTGCAGGTTTAGGTGATATAGGTGAATATTTTCCTCCCGGAAATCCGCAGTGGAAAGATGTTTCCAGCCTTACTCTTCTTAAAAAAACGATAGGCTTTCTGCAGGAGGCACACTATGGTATAGTTAATATCGACTGCACTGTAATCCTTGAAAGACCAAAAATAACGCCGTTTAAAAATGAAATTTGCAAAAGCCTTTCCAATGTTACAGGCCTTGGGATTAAAGAGATTTCTTTAAAGGCTAAAACCAAAGAAGGAATAGGAGAAACAGGGGCGGGCAAAGCTGTGGAGGCCTACTGTGCAGTCCTTTTAAATCCGGTTTCCTGATATTTCTGGATTAAAGATGAATCCTGTACAGATAGAAAGCAAAATAGAGCACATAGATGATTTCACAGCTATTATATATCCCTTCGGCCTTATGAAAGTTCCTGTTACTCTGTTTTTATCCCGAAAAATTAAAGTAGAAAGCGAAGCTTTAATGCAGATAGCAGATGCTGCAAGCATAGATTCCGATTCCTTTGTCTTTGCAACTCCGGATATCCATACGGGTTACGGAGTACCTATCGGTTCAATTCTCGCATCACCAAATATAATATCCCCATCCGCCGTAGGCTACGATATAAACTGCGGAATGAGACTTTTGAAAACACCATTTCTAATTAAGGACATTAATACAAAGAGGCTTGCAGAGGCAATCTTTAGTTTAATCCCGGCAGGCGAAGGGAAAAAGAACCTGGAACTCTCCGGTACAGAGCTCAAATTAGTATTAAATTCAGGGCTTGAAAGCATGAGCTGTATACTTCCCAGATTTAACCTTGCTGCAGACAGTAGCGACTTTGAGCTTCTAGCTCTGGATATAGAGGGAGCGGAGGATAAAGGACAACTTAACGGTGACTGGGAAGCACTGCCAGCGCGGGCGATGGAAAGGGGCATGCCGCAGATGGGAACTTTAGGCGGAGGCAACCATTTTATCGAGGTTCAGGAAGTAACCGAAATATTTAATGAGAAAATCGCTCGGGCCTTCGGACTTTTTAAAAACCAGGCAGTAGTAATGCTGCATTCCGGCTCACGGGGCTTAGGGCATGAAACTGCAGGGTACTACATAAAAAAGGCAAAGAATTACCTTGCCCGTAATGGTATCCGGCCGCCTAACGGACAGCTTCTCTATTTTTTTAAGGAATCGAAAGAGGCGGACCAATACCTAAAAGCTATGAATGCGGCGGCAAACTACGCCTTTGCAAACCGGCAGGTAATGACTATGCTAATCCGAAAAGCTTTTAAAAAAACCATGGGTAAAGACTCTGCCCTGCAGATAAAAACCCTGTACGATGTTACTCACAATATGGCAAAAAAGGAAACTTTTAACGGCAAATCATACTTTGTGCACAGAAAAGGTGCAACAAGGGCCTTTGATTCTGAGCACATGAAAGGGACGCCTTTTGAAAAAACAGGCCAGCCTATACTTATTCCGGGATCCATGGGTACGGCATCCTATATCCTTGCAGGAACAGAGGGTTCTAAACGTTCCTTCTATTCGGTAAATCATGGAGCAGGAAGAGCAATGAGCAGAAAGCAGGCCGCAGGTAAAAAAGGATGCGAAGGTGCTATCAGCGACAGAGAATTCCATTCCGCTATGAAGAATATTTTCCTCCTCTGTGAAAATAAACGGAGAATAAAAGAGGAAGCTCCTCAAGCCTACAAGGATATAGACGCTGTTATAGAAACAGTAATTGGTGCAGGCCTTGCAGAAACAGTTGCAAAAATACAACCCGTAGCGGTAATAAAAGGATAAGGGGGGGGGATTTTGGAAAATGTTGCAGCCGATAAACCGGACAATACGGCAAGACTTAAACCAGGCCGAAATATAGAATGGGATACAATAATTACTGTAATGAATGAATACCTCTTTTCAAAAGAACTGCCCTCCGTATCCCAGGTTGCCAACAGAAAACACGACCCCTTCCGCATTCTTGTTTCTACCGTTATTTCCTTAAGAACAAAAGATGAGGTAACCCTTAAAGCCTCCGAGAGGCTTTTTAAACGCGCGGATTCACCTGATGAGCTTAAAAAATTAGATGAAGATGAGATCGGCCGGCTCATTTACCCTGCCGGCTTCTACAGAACAAAAGCTAAAAACCTTAAAAAAATTGCAGAAATACTAACAGAAAAATACGGAAGCAAAGTACCGGAAAGCATGGAGGAGCTTTTAAAACTTCCGGGCGTGGGGAGAAAAACTGCAAACCTTGTAAGGAACTTAGGCTTCGGCCTTGACGGAATTTGTGTGGATACACATGTACACAGGGTATCTAACAGAATCGGCTGGGTTAAAACAAAAACACCTCTGGAAACAGAGACGGAGCTTATGCGAATACTTCCCCGTAAATATTGGATTATGATAAATGAAACCCTTGTCCGGTTCGGTCAGAATGTCTGCACTCCTGTTTCTCCCCGGTGCTCCATATGCCCCGTTACCCGGCACTGCAGAAGAGTGGGAATAAGCCGTACACGGTAACTGTATAAAATTATTTGAAATTTATTACACACTCTCTATAATATAAGTTACACAGATTTCTAATCTGTAGAGAGGTATAGAATAATGAAAATAGCCAGAAAACTAAACATTTCCGTTCTTATTAGTATATTGATTTTTGCAGTTGTAATTTTTTTACTGACCCTCTTTATGTTTAACACAGTTATGAAAAATGAAATCTCAGTTATAGAGAAACAGAATACAAATTTTATGGAAAGTAAAAGCGATTTCTATACAAAGGCAGCCCATGCCCATATACAACAAATTGCAACTCAAGCCCTGGGGCTGGCCTCTCTCTTTTCGGAGGACCCGAAAGTTATAGAAGCGTATAAAACTGCTCTTTCCGGAAATATTGATGATCCGGAATCTCAACAGTCTCAAGAGGCGAGAGATGCTCTGCGTTCATATTTCACACCTATAATCTCAGGATATCTACAGAATACCGGACACAAATTACTCAAGCTTCACTTTCATCTGCCAAACGGCAGAAGCCTTGTACGGCTCTGGCGGAAGGGGTACCAGACAACAGTTAATGGGGAAAAAGTTGA
>QNBI01000034.1 GCA_003641675.1 Spirochaetota bacterium
TAATCTCTGTTTAATACTACGGCGATTATCAGGAAAAGCTCGTTAGAGTGTAAGTCGATGGCATTCCCCTCCTGCAGATTTTCTTCTTTTACATATTTCTTGCTTTTTGCAGGATAACGGACTGTCCTTAGGCTTTTTGTCTGCCATTCGGTAAAATCAAAAAGAATAGAGTTATAACTTATGTCTAAGTAATCTGATAGTTCTTTAAGAAAGCCGTCTTTCCTCACTTGAGAATCCGATTCTGCTATGTATGGAAATAGTTCTTTTGCTATTTCAGATTTTCCTTCCGGTGTTTTCCCATTGTGCCGTATTGCTGCTCTATTTAAGAGATACTGAAAACTATTTATAGTATATTCCTCAATTTTTTTCAACTTTATTTCACCTACTTTTTGCAAAATTTCAGCAGGATCTTTGGCTTCTTTAAAATTTGCAACAGATGTCTGGATTCCTTCTTTTTCAAGAATATTTATGGCTCTTACGGTAGCCTCCGTCCCTGCAGAATCTGAGTCAAAGGCAATTATTCCTCTGCCTGCATAACGTTTTAAACGGGCAGCCTGGCTCGAAGTAAATGCCGTTCCTAAAGGGGCGACTGTATTTATTAATCCGGCCTGATGCATTGCAAGTACATCCATATATCCTTCCACAAGGATAAATTCCTTTTTTTGCCGGATATCCTTGATTGCATTATAAATACCGAAAAGGTTATCTTTTTTATGAAAGATTAAAGTTTCCGGCGAATTAATATATTTTGATACATTTTCTTTAAGAGTACGGCCTCCGAAGGCGACAACAGCACCGTGTATATTTAAAATAGGGAATATTATTCTATTATAGAAGAGCGATAGAAATTCGTTATTCCTCTCAAAAAAAAGACCTGATTTTTTAAGGAAATCTTTTCCATAATTTTTTTTCGTTAAAAAGCCAAAAAGCCATCTTGCATCGGACGGAGCATAACCGAGCTTAAATTTTTTTATTGTATCTCTGTTTATTCCTCTATCCAAAAGATACTTCAAAAACATCTTTGCCGGGCTGCTGTTCATTAAAAGATAGTGAAAACTACCTGCAACCCTATTATACAATTCCTCCAGCGCCTTTTTTTCAGTATCCCTTTTATCTGTATTTTCTGTTTTAATATCAACCCCAGCTTTTTCTGCAAGTATATTTACTGCTTCTACAAATGAGACAGATTCTATATCCATTATAAAATTAAAAAGTCCTCCGCCTTTATGACAGCCGAAGCAGTAAAATACACCTTTGTCCGGCGATACTGTGAAAGATGGAGTTTTTTCATGGTGAAATGGGCACAGTCCCCAGTATCGGTTTCCGACTTTTTTTAATTGAACGTACTCCCCTATAATCTCAACAGGATCAAGTTTATCTAATATTTCCGAGAGAGCGCTATCCGGTATTTTCATTTACGATAATTTCTCTTAACTGCCAGCATGGATCTTTTTAAGGTATATATACTTGGCCTTCTTATGCTCCTCTAAACTTTTGGAGAAGTAATGCCTTCCTGTTTTAACATCCTCCAATACAAAGTACCAATAATCCGTTTTAGCAGGGTGAAATGCCGCATCAATAGCAACTTTCCCTGGATTAGATATTGGTGCAGGGGGTAAGCCTGCCCATTTGTAAGTATTAAAGGGAGAGTTTAGTTTTTTGTCTTCGAATGTAATGTATGTTGGATGATTTTTTCCCTCTATCTCCGTAATAATATACTCAAGAGTTGCACACGATTCAAGACCGATATTCCTGCTTAATCTGTTGTAGAAAACAGAGGCAATTAACGGAGCTTCCGATTTTATTCTGTATTCACGCTCTACTATTGAAGCGAGAATTATTTTCTTATGAAGCTCTTCCGGGGTTAATTTTATATACTCAGGTTCAATCTTATTAAGCACCTTAAAAAATTGCTCCACCATAATGTCGACGATCGCCTCTGCTGGAAACTCCTTCGGAAAAAAATAAGTATCCGGGTACAGATAACCTTCTGCAGTATTTCCGGGAATGTTATATTTTCTTAATATTTTTTTTGAGTGTGCCGCATTTATGAAATCCTGTGCATTTGTTATTTTCTTACTTTCAAGATGAAGAGCTATTTTCTTTATTGTCAACCCCTCTGGAAAGGTTATTTTTACCTGCTCCTGTCTGCCGGAAGTAAGCAGCTTTATTATGTCTATAGAAGTAAAATCAGGATCTATTTTATAGTATCCCACCTTGTATTCCGTTTCTATTTTTTTAAACCTGCTGACTGCTCTTATAAAAAAGGGGAATCTTATAAATCCTTCTCTTTTAAGCCTTTCTGAGATTTGAGAAAGGTTTTCACCTTTATGAATAATAAATACCGTGCTCTTACCTGTTGAACTGGAATGAGGCGGGCTGTTAAGATAAATAATACCTCCTGCAGAAAGCAGTATTGTAAAGAGTGCAGCAGTTATTACGACTATTAAAAGCCTAAATAATTTACTCAATTTCTTCATTTTTTAATTAGAATAAACTCTACCCTTCTGTCTTTCCACCTATTCTCTTTATCACCAAATGGTACAATAGGTTGTGAACCACCGAGTCCTGCTGTGCTAATTCTGCCTGCATTTACTCCCAATTTAACCAGTGCTTCTTTCACTGCTTCCGCTCTTGCCAGAGAAAGAGGAAGGAGCTCTTCTTTCTCCTCTTTGGCTGCCTTTACCGGGTCATACCATGAGAGGTTAACTGCATGGCCTTCTATTCTTATACTGTATCGGTTGTATTTTTTTAATATTTCAGCAAGCCGCTTTAGAGTTTTTTCATTTTTAGCTGCTTTTGTTTCATCCAAAGTGATAAAGTCAGGACTGTTCGGAGCAAAGGTGATGCTGGATATACGTATTTTTAATTTATTGCCCTCCCGTATTACCAGAACATCTACCGGAATTACCTTTTTTATTGCCCTGATATTACCGAAATCATCCCGAATAGTAAAAATTAAAGGATAATCTTCTGCAGCCTGGACGAGCTCACCCGTATCCGAAACTCCATTCCAGACAATTCTGTCGGAAGGAACGCCTTTACCGCTGAAAACGCTAAAAAGGTTGCCTTTGGGATCCGTTATTTTTATTTCCCAGTTTCTAATCGGGCTCAAATCATTGACTTTAATATTAAGGTATAGCTCATCGTCAACACCGTCGTTGTCCGGCGAAAAAGGTTTCGGAGATATTTCAAGACTAACTTTTGGAGGGCTTATATCAAGAATAAAGCTGTTTGTCTTTGCAGCAGGCATATTCCCTTTAAAGTAATTTAAAGTAAGAACACCGATATAATCTCCTTCGGAAATATTTCCCGAATCATTTTTACCGTCCCAGCTAATTAAATCGGGGATATCGGAAGAACCGGAGAACACTTTTTCTGTTTTTTTCAGAGAATTATTTATTAGTTTTAAATTCCATGATGATATGCCTTCCTTAAGAGAAACATAGATTTTAAAGGATATCGTATCCATATAGCCGTCGTTGTTAGGAGAAAAACCCCGTGACTGCACCGTTACAAACACAGGAGTTGGTCTGGTATCTATCGTAATATCCCCAATCTGTGCAGAAGTCTTATTCCCCGCCTTATCCATTGATTGGACAGTGTATATATAACGGCCGTTGGGTAGTTTGTTTCCATTTTCATCTTTTCCGTCCCAGATAAAATCAACTGCCCTGCCTTTCCAGAAATATGATTTTACAACTTTTCCTGAGCTGTCTTTTATGCTCGCTTCCCATAAATTCTCATTACTTGATTTTTGATTAATTTTTAAAGTATCTAACCTTCCGTCACCATCAGGTGAGAAAAGTTTATAAGAGGCGGAAGCTGTTATAACCGGGAACTGAGTGTCCACTGTAAAGGCCTGGGTTTTTGCTTTCGGATTGTTTCCATTTGTATATTTCAAATTAATATAGGCATAGTAGCGGCCGTCTTTAACTCTTTTGCCCTTATTATCCAGCCCATCCCATTTAAATTCCTTCGGAATACCATTTCTTCCAGAAAATTCTCTTACTATATTATTTTTAGTATCTTTTATTTCCAGAGTATAACTCTCTATACCGGTTTTAACTTTTATGTGCGGGATAATTTTCAAATTGTCCTTTTCCCCATCCGAGTTAGGAGAAAAATAGATTAAATCGGTAGACAGAAAAACAGGGGTTTCCTGAGTATTAACAACCATAGACACAATATTTGATTTCCCATAGTTGCCTGCTCTGTCTGATGTTTCCAGTAAGTATGTATATTTGCCGTCGGGCACGAGCATTCCTTTATCATTTCTTCCGTCCCATACAATCTTAGAGTCTGCTTTCCCTCTCCAGAAAAAAGTTTTCACAACTTTGCCGCTGCCGTTCTTTATTGTACCCTTCCAGTTTATTTCCTCTGAAGTCTCTTGAAAAAGCGTCACATTATCCTTATTGCCGTCTCCATTCGGGCTAAATATCATTATATCGCTCTTTACGCTTGCAGATGGCTTTGTTGTATCAATATAAAAATACGGTGACATCGCAGTCGGATTATTCCCATTAATATAATGAACATTTAATTCTGCCCTGTATTTTCCCTCGGGGAGTAATACGTTTTTATCGTCTTTTCCGTCAAAAACTATGGTAGACGGAATAGTTCCTTTTCCTGAAAATACCTTTTTTATATTTCCTTTGGAGTCTTTTATATCCAGATTCCATTTTTCTATACCGGAAGTAACGGGAACTTTTAATGACAAAAGGACCGTATCCATTATTTTATCGCCATTCGGTGAAAAGTAAGATTTATCTATACTCACATTTATTGGTGTCGCCTGAGTATTTATTATAATATTCTTTAATGATGCGGAACCTGTATTCCCGGCTCTATCGGTACTTGTAATTCGGTAATTGTACACGCCGTCTTTAGAGAGTACACCCCTGTCATTTTTTCCGTCCCATTCAAAATTAGGCGGTTTTGAATTCTGCCAGTTATATTTTTTTATATCGTTACCTTCGGTATCTTGAAAAAATGCCTGCCACAGGTCTTCTTTTGTTCCGACCTGATTAAGAACAAGCACATCCTTACTCTTATCTCCGTTAGGAGAGAAAACAAGATATGGTGATTCAACCTTCACAGAAGGAGCTGTATCATCGACCACAACCGTTTTTACAGTACTTTTAGCCCGGTTTCCATTATCGTCCCATGCCTCTACATAGTAAGTGTATTTACTGTCTGCGGCGACTTTTCCTTTATCTGTTTTTCCGTCCCATATTAATTTTGAAGGAACCTCAATGCCCTTTTTAACATAGAGAAGTCTGTCTATAAAGTCTTTAAATGTAAGGTTTTCCGGACGTATGTCTTTATTTACAATTATGCGCACCGTTTTTCCTGTCGCATCGGATACAATAAAGTTGTATCCCTTTATATAGCGTTCATCTTTAATTGATACGGGAACTATGAGGGTGTCCATAATGCCATCCAAATTAGGAGAAATATACTCTATATCCTTTGAACCTATATCTATCGAAGGCGGGTTTTTGTCTATAACACCCAGAGGAACATTAAGACCCAGGCCGAATGCCCATATTCCGTTCTGCATGGGAGCAGCTGAAAAATTTATATTTATTTCACTTCTATTTAAATCGGAAACGTTTGTTATATTTTTTAAAGCATTTTTAAGCTTAACCGTTCCGCCAAAAGATACAGGGAATGTTCTGAGATTTAAATTAGTATTAATGAGTTCCATTAAATCGAACTGGTAAGCCGATCGAAGAAAAATAAAATCACGGTATCCAAGCTCAGTACCCAACATAAAACGGAAATTCTGAAAACTGGGCAGTGTAATATCCGAGGAAAAACGCAGAGAAAATATGTCGGTTTTTAAAATGTTAAATGCAGTACTTAAAGACGGAGTAAAGATAGGAGGGAATGCATTTCTTCCTGCAACGGGTTTATATCCTTTTCCCATATCCTTTATAGCGATTCCGTAAGTGATATCTTTAAGAATACCCATATCGCCTGCAAACCCGAGAATACCCAGGTTTAATCCTAAACCCCAGTCTGTCGTTTCCGCTGTTCCTGCCCTTAAGGAAATACCTGCACCGAATAAGAGTTCTGGGAAAATATCCTTTGAGAAAGAAACATCAATTCCTCCAAGAACACCCATATTTATCGAACTAAACGGGGACTGCAGAAAGTGCAGGTTTCCTGAGAAAACTCCGTATTTTGAAGGGAGGGTAATGCCTGAATTAACAATATTTCCCCAACCCGGCTCCGCACCCAATCCGGCAAGAGCTATGTAGTTAAAATCCAGTATTGTTCTCTGTTTATTGCCGGAAACAGCAGGATTAAGAGAATCCGCCATAGGCGATTCTGTATTTACAGATGACGCTCCGCCGGAAAGAAAAGCCGGTGAGTAAAGGTAGAATATATCTTCTGTGCCATTCGGCGGAACATACTGTGCAAAAAGACGAATGCTCATAAAAAGGAAAGAAACAAGAATTATAGACTTTTTCATAGTTTGTTTTCTCCATATCAAATTAAAACTTATCGCTATAATTGGAAAAATTCAATATAATTTGATTTTTTACCCTTTTAGCTTTTCAATTTCCTCTATCGTAAATTTGCTGTAAAGAATATTTTCTATTTTTTTTAAAATTCCGAGAAGTATGTTGTTGATTTCAAGCTCTCTCGGTTTAAGAAAAGCATAGAGTTGAACTATTTCTTTTTCTGACAGTCTAAGTTCCATATCTCTTATCCCTATATGAATAATTTGCTTCTTTTTCTTTTTCGAGCCAGTATTCTATTAATTCTTTGCTGTTAAGTCTGCCCCGATTAATTCCGGGACAGCTTTCTTCAAGCTGGTTCCAAGTTTGTTCGGTCTTTAAGCTGGCTTGCCAAAAAGGGTACGATCTGCACTGCAAAGGTCTAAAACTGTATATAGTGCACCCACCGTTTTTCCAGAAAATACAGTCATAATTTGATTTTTCTTTAAGACTTAATCGCATGCCTGTTTCGGTAATGACAACTCTGCAGTATTTATCTATGAAGGTATTAGGTTTTATATTTAATCCTGTAGAAATATCTTTTATATCTTTTTCCGACAAAAAAACGTATCCGGGTTCGAAACGGCAACACAAGGAACATTGCGTACATTCAAAACGCAGCCCCTGTTCATAGAATTTATTCATATGCTGATCCCATAAAAAAAGCCCTCTTATTTCTTTAAAAAAAAGAAGGCCTCTGGGGAGAGAAGGATTCGAACCTTCGAAGGCTTCGCCAACAGATTTACAGTCTGCCCCCTTTGACCGCTCGGGAACCTCCCCGTTAACAAGTATTAAAAGCAAATAACATCGAAATGTCAAGCCACCTGTCGGATTCGAACCGACGACCCCGAGATTACAAGTCACGTGCTCTGGCCAGCTGAGCTAAGGTGGCTTTACCATTAATAGACCGATGTAGAGATTATTAAAAGAATGGAGGAAAGTCAATATAATCTGTAATTTTTCCGGAAGAAAAAGTAAGTACTTCCGTATAATCACGAAATACAGCTACCGTATGCTCAAACTGAGCGGACAAACTGCCATCATCCGTCACTAATGTCCAACCGTCATTCATCTTGGCAATATTTGAGCTGCCTAATGAAAGCATTGGCTCGACTGTAAAAACCATTCCCGGAACAATCCTAATACCTGTATTTTTTTCGCCTATATTAGGTATTATAGGATCTTCATGTATTCTTTTCCCTATACCATGGCCGGCATATTCTTCTGCAATCGAACAGCCCAGCATTTCAGCTGTTTTTGTAATAATATTACCAATATCACCGGTGAAATATCCTGCCTTTGCTCTGGAAATCCCCATAAGATTGGCCTGCCATGCAGCTTTTAAAAGCCTTTCCTTGTCCGGGTTACTACTGCCGACAAAATAGGTCCAGGCACCGTCTCCAAACCATCCGTCTATGGATACTGTTGTATCTATTGTTATTATATCGCCGTCTTCAAGCTTATAATTATTCGGTTTCCCATGTGCTATTACATTGTTTACAGAAGTGCATATTGCAGCGGGGAATCCTTTAAAACCCTTTAAAGCGGGAATTGCTCCATTATCAATTATATATTTTTCTGCAATTGAGTTTAAATCAAGTGTAGAAATGCCCGGATGGATATAATCTTTTAATAACCTTAAGGTTTTTTCTACGATTCTGCAGCTTCTTCTTATTCGGGCAATATCTATGGACGTTTTAAGTGTAATATTGTTATCTATAGGGATGATTCAACCTCTAACGGAAAAGATCCGGTCTTAATTTTTCTGCTCCGTTAAGATAAACCGGAACAGGATTTATATTTTCCTTTGAATTGTATGTAATAAGAACTCTGATAATAAGGGGCATTTGAGCCTCCATATATGCCTCCTGGACACAGAAAAGGGGTACCTTATCAAAACCATTTAAACGTATCGCAGCTGCAGGGTTATAAGCGGTAATATCCTTTGTAACTGAGAATACTATGCTTATAATTGAATTTTCAGTAAGGTGGTTAATTTTAAGAATCCTTTTTATTAATTCTGTTGCAGAGTCAGTTACAGCCTCTCTGGTGTTACTGCCAATTTGTATTGCCCCGCGGACTGCATATACCATCATGTTTAGGAGTATATCAATCCGACTATTTATATGTCAATTAAATTAGAAAATCTGTTTTTAAGATTTAAGCAAGCCAGACACTGATAAATTTAACTGTTATAAGGATACCCAAACAAAAGAAAGTTGCAAGGAGACTAAAAATCAGCTTGGCGGCATTTATTCTTTTTACTTTTATACCTGCAGTTATATATACAGAAATTAAGATGATACCAATTATAAAGTCCAGTGACGAGGAGTAGAGAATAAGTTTAAAAATAAAAATCTGAGTACTATCCAGGAACTCCTGTCTATTGCCTATAATGTACAGAAAGAGTAGTATAGAAACACTTATAAATAAAAAGATAAATATTTTTCTTGTTGTAAAAATAACAAAATTAACCGATTTTACCATAGCAGTATATAATTATAGCAGTAAAAAGCCTTTAAGTCAAAAATGCTTGAAATTTGTCCGTGTTTAATTATCATAGGTCTTAAAAGAGGAAGGTATGAAGAAATTTATTATTATGTTTATAATCCTTGTTGTACTTGGAGGAGCCGCTTTTATTGCCGGATGGATCCAGATTTTTATACCTGCAGATACTTATTGTGTTGCTTTTACAAAAACAGGCGGATTTGATAAACAAGTTACAGAGCCTGGAAAATTCTCATGGAGATGGGAGAGGCTTATTCCCACAAATATGACTCTTTTTAAATTCAAGCTTAAACCGGTACAGAGGGATATTGAATTAAAAGGCGAGCTGCCTTCAGCCGGCATATACTCCACCGTTCTACCCGGACAACCGGATTTCACCTACAGTTTAAATTTAAGTATCTCATTTCTCTTAAAACCGTCCGTTCTGCCGGAACTGGTATCGAAACAGAATTTACGTCCGGATACCATTGATCAGTGGTATAAAACAATGTCAAACTCCGCATTTCATTATATTTCTGAACAGCTTTTAACTCTTAAGGATATTAAAAGCTACTACAGTTCTGGCGATATAGCTGTAGTCTTAAAAACAACCGTAGAAAAAGAATTCCCCTCTATACAGGTTTCGGATATTTCTGTCAACAGTATGTTATTACCCGATATTGAATTATACAATAAAGCCAAAACTATATATTTTTCTCTGGCAGATGCCCATGCAGAATCACAGAAAAATATTATAAAAGAATTGGAGGGTGATAAGGTTAATCAAATGGTAAGCGAAAATAAGGAAAAGAGAAAAATTGAAACTTTTAAAGAATTCGGTAAACTGCTCAATGATTACCCAATACTTTTAAAATATCTTTCACTTCAGAAAGGCTATAACGGAGAATTAAAGATGCCGGATATTAAACTGCCGGAAACAGACAATGCCCAGTAATTATTTTTTAAACTTTGAAAAGATAAATTATTTTAAAAAAAAACGCCCCAGTGGGTGTATCCTCTGCCTTATAAAGGATCATTCATCCAAAATTGTAGATTTATCTATTTACAGGGATAATCTTTTTATTATTGTCGTTAACCTTTACCCCTATAATCCGGGCCATCTGTTAATA
>QNBI01000035.1 GCA_003641675.1 Spirochaetota bacterium
TGGCTATTTGTTAAAGCGGGAGGCGACGGCGGTATTATTGATCCTGTTCACCTCTCTGTTGAAAAGCTCAAAGAGGTTAATACAGAGGCGGAGGATTTTAAGCTTGCAAGGGCTGTACTGGACGGGAGCGATCTCTACGGTGTGGAATATATAGCGGCATACAGAGACGGCAGGGTCTAAAAAGTTTTAAAAGATAGAGCAATAAGCTCCGGAGGTGTGTGAAAAATGAATATAGAGAACAGTATAAAGAGATTCCATGTGGAAGTTCTGCCTCCAAAACAGAATGCGGAAAACCTGGAAGAGCGGCTTGAAAAATTTGCAGATCGTTATACGAGAGTGGTTGAAGAGGACTACTGCGCCTGTATAACGGATAATGCGATGGGGCATCTTTCATTTCAGGGAACAGAACTTATAGAAGAGCTGGAACTCCCTGTAAAACCGGAAAATGTTATGATTCACCTTAATACCTTTCATACTAAAAAAGACCTTGATAATATTCTAAATTCATGCGCGGAGAGGGGAATTAAATATATCCTCGCTGTAACGGGAGACGGTAGCCCGAGACTTCCAAAGCTTAGACCCTTAGATCTTGGAATTAACGGGTTGGAATCTGTGACATCTGTTGAGCTTCTAAATTATATAAAAAACGAATATCCGGGATATTTTACACTTGGAGTAGCATTTAACCCTTATGAACCTGAACAGCATGAGTTTAATAAAATGAGGCGTAAAATAAACGCCGGAGCCGAGTTTGCAATTACTCAGCCTGTTGTAGAGCAGAATGAAGCAGTTGAAAAAATGCTTAAAGAGTTTGATATTCCTGTTGTTGTGGAAGCCTGGATGTCCAGGAAGCTTCACCTTTTATCGGAATGTGTCGGGTATGAAATACCGGAAAATACAGAGTATGACCCCGTTGCGAACCTTGAAAAGTTAATGAAGAACTACCCGGACTGCGGTGTATATCTCGCGCTTTTAAACTATAAGAGGCAGTTTCCTCTCTTAAAGGAAATGAGGAGCTATGCAGGCAGATGAAAATAGTTGTTTGTGTAAAACAGGTGCCGGGAACCACAGATGTAAGTATTGATCCGGAAACAAAAAGGCTTGTTCGTGAAGGAGTTGAAATAATGATGAATCCCTTTGATACTTATGCTCTGGAGGAAGGGCTCCTGTTGAAAGAAAAGCATGGCGGTGAAGTAATTGCCCTCTCTATGGGGCCTAAACGTGCCGAGCTTACCTTAAGGGAGGCTCTTGCATGCGGAGCGGACAGGGCAATTCTTTTAAACGACAGAGCGCTTGGAGGTTCGGATACATTTGCCACAAGCTATGCACTTTCTAAGGCTGTAAAAAAGATAGGTGAGGTGAATCTGGTTCTTTGCGGCAAACAGGCTATAGACGGAGATACCGCCCAGGTAGGCCCAGGTATTGCAGCCCATCTTAAATGGCCCCAGGCAACGTATGTATCGCGCTTAATAGATTCCAAAGAGTCAATACTTACGGTAGAGCGCATGCACGAAGCAGGTAATGATGTGTGCGAGGTAGAACTTCCCGCTGTTTTAACAGTGCTTAAAGATATAAATATCCCGCGTATTCCTACGCTTAAAGGCCGGCTTGCATCACGGACAGCGGAAATTCCTGTTTGGGACGCATCGTTTATAGGCGCTGATCCTGCTAAAATAGGGCTGGATGGTTCTCCTACCCGTGTAGTTACGACAAGAAAACCGGATGCAAGAGATAAACATACGGTTGTCCTGGATGGAAGTGCTTCAAAATCTGCCGGAGAACTTGTTAAAATTCTTAAATCGCGGATAAAACTATGATTGTAAAAGATAACGAGTTGTTAAAGGAATACAGAGATGTCTGGGTGCTTGCCGAGGTAGCAGGCGGCAGGGTGAATAAGGTTTCCTACGAGCTCTTAGGTATAGCAAGAAAACTAGCCGATAAACTGTCGGCTGTAAAAACACCCGTACCGGCGAATACGTCAGCCGCTTCAGGATCCGTGGTTGCACAGCTGGTGCATGAAAGGCCGGCGGCTAAGAGCCATGTAGTTTGTGTTGCCCTTGGCAGCGGAATAGAAAAAGCAGCGGAAAGTTTTTTTTACTACTATGCGGATAAGGTAATAATGGTGGATGATCCAGCTCTAAAGACCTTTAATGATACTATTCATGCCGCTGTAGTATCCAGGCTAATAAAGAAATACAAACCTGCAATACTTATTTCCGGAGCAACAAGCAGGGGAAGAAGTGTTATGCCACGTATTGCAGTGCAGATAGAAACAGGATTAACGGCGGACTGTACAGGTCTTGATATAGAGCCGGAAACAGGCCTTCTTCTGCAGACAAGGCCGGCCTACGGCGGAAATATAATTGCAACAATAAAAAGCGAACATCACAGGCCTCAGATGAGCACCGTACGGCAGGGTGTGTTTAAAGCCCCTGTTCCAGATAAGTTCTTAAAGGGAAAAATTATACGCGAGAGTATTTATGATGATGAAAAGAAAAGCGGTCTTACAGTCATAAAAGAGATGATAAGTGAGGACTCCGGTATTAATCTCTCCGATGCAGATGTTATTGTTACCGGGGGCAGAGGCGTTAAGGGTCCGGAGGGCTTCGAAGTAATAGAAGACCTTGCTAAGGGGTTAAGGGGGGCTGTAGGTGCAAGCAGAGCCGCAGTTGACGCAGGGTGGATTTCCTATGCTCATCAAGTGGGGCAGACAGGTCAGACTGTGCATCCGAAAATTTACATCGCCTGCGGTGTTTCCGGGCAGATACAGCATCTTGTCGGTATGCAGTCGAGCAGTTTCATAGTGGCTATTAATAAGGACCCCGAAGCGCCGATTATGAAACTTGCAGATGTTGCAATTGTGGGAGATCTTTTTGAAATAATACCTGAGCTTGTTAGGGTGCTGAAATAGCTTTTAAAGCAGGTCTAAAAATGCATCCCTGTAGGCCGGTAAGCCAGGGAAGTCCATTTTATTTATAGTTTTTGTTTCCATTTTAAAGCTGCTTCCAAGTGAGTTAAGTTCTCTGCCCTCGTATGCGGATTTTGCCGTTAAAGCGGCACCGAATGCAGATGCTTCTTTAATATTGGAGAGGAAAAATTTAGAATTAGGAAATAGAGAAGATACTAATAAATTATAACCCTCATTCTTTCTAAAGCCACCTTCTGTAAAGACTGTCATTCCGTCTTTTATTCCTGCCCGATTAAACGCCGTTTCTGTCTGTACAGCAAGGGAGATGTTTAAAACGGCTCGTGCCGTCACAGGGTCATTAAAAAATGCAGGAATATCTTTTGCGTATTCCGTATCGGATATATCAGAGTAGAGATATCGCTTTCCGTTTTCATATACCCTTGGAGTGGAATCGGGAAATTGCCCGCTTCCCTTTAATAGACTGGGCAGGATAAAGAGTTTCTTCTCTTTAACTATCCGTTTATAGGTTAATTCATTAAAATCCGGCAGGCTTTTAATCCCGTTGACCTTCTGAATAATTTTCATATAGGCATCGTGTTCCAGACCGCCTGTAAAGATAGTTGTTTTTACAGGAGTGCCGAAGGCAGAGAGATTGTAAAAGACAACTTTACCGAGCTCTTCATCGGAGAAATAAACCTTATCCATGGGGTGCATTACGACGCACCACGTACCTGTTGAATTAAGAACAAATTCGTTTCCTTCCTTAATTAAATAGGGAAGAAGCGAAGCATTGGAGTCGTGTATTCCCGGGGTAACTAACGTATCTCTGGACAGACCTGTTGCAGAGGCAATATCCGGCTTTATTCTGCCAAGCACAGAAGCGGGCTTTAAAATATTTGCGGGAAGCTTGTTAATTATATTTAATCTTTCCGCCACTAAAGACCAGTTGTTTCTTTTAAAATCCCATAGGTAGCTATGGCAGCCTGCGTATGTATAATCCGCTGCTATTTCTCCGGTTAGGAAAAAGCTGAAATACTGCGGGTAGAGAAGAAAGTACTCTGTACGGTTGTAGGAATCCGGGTATTTGTTTTTTATGTAGAATATCCCTTTGGCAATATTTAAAAGAGTTCCGAATTTAGGTGTTGCAGTGATTTTTTGAAGCTCTATAGGGTTTCCCGCAAGTCTGTAAAATTCATTATGAAAGGACGCTCCCGGTTCATTTGTATAGGATACAACCGGCATGGAAGGTTTTCCGTTTCTTCCTATGCTGACAAAGGTGGCTCCCTGAGTACTGAATGCAATAACTTTAATAGGGTACTTTTTAGAATATCCGGACAGACTTTTTAAAATCCAGTTATTTATACCATCTATATCCTCCACCTCTATATCGCCGGTTTTCAACATTGGAAAGACAGAATATGTAGAGGCAAGTTCTTTTAGGTTGTTGTCGAAAAGTATTAGCTTCTTATTTGTCTTTCCTATATCAAAAACCGCAATGACATAGTCCATATCTATTTCTCCCGTTTTAACAGAACATTTTCCGTATATTCTTCTACATTGTTAAGCCATTCCGAGCCTGCAGGGACACCGCTCTCAATACAAAACTTATCCCATACACTTCCCATGGGCAAGGTTTTAAATTCCTCGAGAAGTGCAAGCCTGTCTCCGAGATTTCCCTCCTCTTCGGCCTGTATAAGCAGGTGCGTAGGTTCAAGAAGTACGGAAAGAATAGCCTTTAAAGCTGCGCGGCTCCCTGTTACCCAGGCTGTTATTCTGTTAATGCTCGCATCAAAAAAATCAAGAGCAAAATGTATTCGGTTAAAGGCATTACAGTGTTTAACTTCCTGAGCAATAGAAAAAATCTGGTCATTAAGGGTAACAACGTGATCGCTGTCCCATCTTAAACCCCGGCTTAAATGAAGCAGGAGCTCTTTGGAGTATATTAGGACAGAGGATATTTTATCGGCGATACTCTCCGTAGGGTGGAAATGGCCGGAATCGAGACAGAGTATTAGCCCTTTTGTAAAAACATACCCTAAGTAAAACTCATGTGAGCCTACAACGTAAGCCTCGGAACCTATTCCGAAGAGTTTGCTTTCCACAGAGTCCAGCAGGTACCGTGAGTCGTACTGTTTCTCGTATATCTCATCCAGGGAGTCCTTTAATATTTTGCGCGGTGTTAATCGGTCGGCCGGCATATCTTTTGAACCGTCGGGAATCCAAAGATTATTTATGCAGGGGCTGTCCAGTTCCTTTCCTATTGTAAATGCAATTTCCCTGCATGCCTCTGCATGGCGAATCCAGAAAGACCTTATATTTCTATCCCGGCTTGCAAGAGTATAACCGGAATCCGCAAGGGGATGGGAAAAAATTGTCGGGTTAAAATCCAGCCCGATTTTGTTTTTTTTCGCCCAGTCTATCCAGTTCTTAAAGTGTTCCGGTTTAAGCTGATCCCTTGTTACCTCTCTGTCCCCGGTTTCGGCATATACTGCGTGGAGGTTAATCCGGTGTTTGCCAGGTATTAAACTCATAGCTTTTTCCATGTCCATACGAAGTTCTTCCGGAGTGCGGGCTTTCCCCGGAAAGTTACCTGTTGCAAGTATTCCCCCTCCGGTAAGTCCCTCCTTGCCTTTTTCAAAGCCTGTAACGTCATCACCCTGCCAGCAGTGCATGGACAGAGGGATATTCTTAATGGTATTAAGAACGTTATCTGTGTTTACACCGTAAAGTGAATAAATTTCTTTAGCTCTTCCGTAGTTTTCCTCTATTTTGTCCTTTGATATAGACGGATACTTCATGTTTTTGTCCTCCCTATTTTTGCAAATACTTCTATCCTCTCCTTAAGGTTGGGATACTTAAGCTCCGTAGCTTTCGAAAAAAAACCGTTGTCTGCATTTTCTGTTGCCAGCCTTTCGTGTCCTATTAATGCCCATGTTGCCTCTACAAGGTTGTCGAAATCCCCTCCTGAAATTGCTTTGCCTGTAAAGGACTGGCGCGGTGAGTTTATATCTTCCCCGCTTATCTGTAGAAAGTTAAACCTGTCGCAGAGTTTCCTTACACGGATAATTTGTTCCATTGTGTTTCTTGTAGGCATGTATGTAATGGCTCTAAATCCCAGTTTCTTTAAAACCGTAAAGAGTTCCTCCAGATAGGAATCCTCGAATTTTTGAGCCTTCTTGTCTCCTGTAACGGATTCGGCTATATCACCTAAGTAGGCGTAGGCGGAAATTGCATTAATAGATTCGGCAAAATCAACGACCTTTTCTATATCCGGGCATTCGTAAGAAGCAGGAATATAGAATAATTTTAAAAGCTCGCTTTTAAGAACTCCCATGAGATCGTACTGATAGTATTCATTATCCCGGTCAAGGATAAAGGTGCGTATTTTTCCTGCAAGCTCTAAATTAAGGCTGTTCTGTAAAAATTCCGCTAATCTTCTACCTTTCCCGAATCTCTTTATAAATTTATCTGCAAGGGCAAACAGGATATGCCTCTCCGTAACAGTTCCGCCATCACTGTACTTTGAGATAGGAAGAATATCTGTGTCAAAATTAACCGATATTTCCCATTTTGAAAAATAATCGTTTATTTTTTCTGTCATTTTTCTGTTTCGTTTAATCCGTTCGCGAATAAAGGGCCTAAAAAAATCGTTTACACTCTCTATGTATTCATGCGGTATGCCGTGCAGTACAACATACGCTGTGGAAAGCTGGTCCGGGTGGTTAATGCGCCTGCCTTTAAGCTTTGTATTGGAAAAATCGGCCCTGCATTCCATTCCCACTGTGACGGGAAGCCCCGTTATTTCTCCGGCACGTATAAATTCCTTAGCACCCGCTGCATTGTCGTGGTCCACTATTCCTGCGGTATCGAGTCCGGCGGTGAAGGCTTGCCAAACAGCTTTTACGGGAGAGTAGGGGGAAAAGGAGTACCATGTGTGGATATGGTTGTTAACAAGTCCCTTTTGGTTTGTCCGGCGTGCAGCAATGCCTTTTAATGTACCGTCACTAACTAAATTCATAAGCTTCTTAAGACTGTCAAGCCGAATCTGCGTATTACTATTGTTTAGATCTAATATCAATTTTTCCATTTTTATCCTGCTTGTTATTTTAGCATAATTTGTCCGCCTGTCACAGGAAGCGCCTGGCCTGTTTCGTACTTCTGTTCTACAAGGTAGATGAGAGCCCGGTTTATGTCCTCTATTTGACAGCCCCGTTTCATCGGAACTTTGGACTCATAGTACCTGCGAACATCCTCTATACTCTTTGCTCCGGGTACTTTACTGGCTTTTAAGTACTGGATGAATAAACCGTTTTTCGGATTCGACCACAACGGTCCATCGAAAAAATTACCCGGACAAATAGCGTTAACCTTTATGTTGTACTCTACAAGTTCAAGGGCAAAGCTCTGTGTTAACCCTATCCCGCCGAATTTGCTGCCTGCATATGCAAAATTCTTTCTGCTTCCCAAAAGGCCGGATTTGGAGTTAATCTGGATAATATCCATGAAATATTCGGAATTAAAACGGTTTTGAATTTTCATTATTTTAGAGGCATATTTTGTGCAGAGATAAAATCCCGAATAGTTAACATCTGTTACAAATTTAAAGCTCTTATAATCCATGGAATCAAGGCTTCCCGCCTTAAGGACACCTGCGTTGCTGACAAGAAGGTCTATGCCTCCGTAGAGCAGGACTGTTTCTGTAATCATATTCTTAACGGATTTTTCATCTGTAACATCTGCAATTATAGTTTGATATTTATTTTCCGAGAGGTTTTGAGCCTTTAAATCTGCTATAACAACATTGCAGCCTTCCTGGAGCAGGCCTTGAGCAATTCCTGCTCCGATTCCCTGTGCGCCGCCCGTTACAACGGCGATTTTTTCCCGTAAAACACTGCTGTTTCCTGCCTGCCTGTTAAGCATGACCTTTCTCCTGTAGGACTCCCCCTCCCATTTTTTTATAAATTCAACCTGGTCTTCGGGCATAGGCTTAACCCCGCCGAAACTCTCTGTATATGTATATACCTTCAGAGCATCGAGAAACAGCTTAAGCGCTGCGGCTGCGTCGTTTGAGCTTACTCCGCATGCAAAAATACCGAGGTTTTCAACAGCTACAATTTTTGGTTTTACCCTGTTAATTGTTAGATAGTCCGATATACCTCTTTTTATTTGTTTGTACTGTTTTTCCAGTTCATGTTCTTCCGGAATGAAAAGGGCTTTAAAACCGGCATAGACTATGTGATCCGGCGTTAGAGTTAGCGGGAGTCTATTAAATATTTTACGGGTTGATACAAGCTGCTCTACGGATTTATCTGTATAGAAGGTACAGATGGAGCTGCTCTGCTCCGTGGCAGTGGCAGTTTTTAAGCGGGAATTCATAAGAAGCATGCGGACCGCAGGGGCTATTCCCGCAGCTCTGGTTCTGTTCGCCTTCACAGGTCGGTTATCTGGAACGGTCTTGACTTCTGTTTTAATTCTTTTTATTACAAATTCCGATATCTCCTTTATTTTCCGGACTGTATCTGCCGCGACAATAAGCCCGTGGTTTTCAAGAAATATTATTTCCGGCCAGGCGCTTCCGGAATTCATAAGTTGCTCTATTCTCTCTTTTAGCGTTTTGGCAAGTATATATCCTGGATTTACCGAGGGTACCCATAATACTCTACTATCGCTAAAAAGCCTCTTTACAGCTTCTTCTCCATCCCTGCTGCAGGTAATGCCGTTTACAAATGAAGGGTGAGTATGGATAACAAACCGGTAGGGCAGCAGGGCATGCAGCAGAGTTTCTACGCTGGGTCTTCGTGTGCACCGCTCATCCGGGTCTGCTATGGAATATTTTAGGTATTCTTTGAAGAGAGCTTCTCTTTCTTTATATTCAGAGGGGAATTCCTTCTTCCAGATATCGTTTAGTTTTTCTCTTTCCAGTTTAATAAATCCGTTCTTATCGATAGATGAAAGGCTTACGCCGGAAGCCTTTATATAGAGGTATTTATCATCTTTGTAGGATGTATTGCCTCCGCCCTCCAGAATATACTCAGGATTAGAACCGTAATAACGTGATATCTGTATCAATTCATTTATATTCATAAAAACTATCCCCTTAAACCGGCCAAAATATCCAACTATTTCGGCCTAATTTTAATCTTTTAAAAGTACTTTTGTTTACTTTCAATTGCTTATATTTTATTTTAATTTAAAAGAAATATCAAGTTTGTAAAGTGATAAAAACGGTAATACTCTTTGAGTTTTTTTATACACAGCCGGAGAGTAGATAGGGCTTCCTGGATTAAATTATCTGCATAAAAAATCAACCTCTTTAATGCGCCGGTAAAATAATTTTTCTTGGTTGACAGGCTGAAATATTCTTTCTTTAATAGTAACCGTATTTTTCAGATGCCCTGTATAGCGCCAGCACATTTTCCAGTGGTGAGTTGTCCTGTAGCAGATGTGTCGGTGAAAGGGCATATCCGCCTCCTGGTTTCATTATTTCAAGAATATTTTTTACATCTTCTGCAGTTTCCTCTGCTGTTCCTGAAGAAACAGGCCCGGCAGTCGAAATGCATCCGTGAAAGAAAAGTTTGGTTCCATACTTATCCTTAAGGTATTGAGGCGCCATGTTTTTTGCTTCGGGCTGCAGTGTATCTACACCCGTTATGCCTATTTCCAACATTTCATCGAAAGCCTCCTTAAAATATATTTTTTATGAGTTATTAAATAACTCAATTTAAACCTAAACTTAAAATAGCTTAAGAATTACTTCCGAAATTACCCTATTTCGGAACATGAATCTCTTACCACTAATTCGGGTTCAATTAAAATGGATGTTGACTGACCATCTTTGCTGGTATGCTCAATTGCATCTATAAGCATTTCTATTGCGGCTTTGCCCATTTCTTTCTCTTTTAAAGAAATTGTTGTTAAGGCCGGGTCGGTGTAATATGCAAACTCTATATTGTCGAAGCCTGCGATAGAAATATCCTCCGGTACTCTTAATCCCGATTCTTTTATTGCTTTTAGCGCCCCGATTGCAAGCAGGTCGTTTATTGCAAATAGGGCAGTTGGTCTGTTTTTCAAAGAAAGAAAATCTTTAGCGACCTTGTATCCGTCATAAATTTTGTATCCGCATCCTTGTACAA